>JACRLA010000176.1 GCA_016215145.1 Chloroflexota bacterium | reverse complement strand
TAAATCCCGAAGGGATCGCCGGTGCGAAGCGTGACGGGTCCGAGTGTAAACACGCCGCGATGTCCGCAGATGGCGTCGGTGTACCACTGGCGCGATTCGAATCCGCCCACGCCGATGACGCGGCTGGCGTTGTAGTCGGGCATGTTGGAGTGATCGATCACTTCGACCCACAGCGCGGGGAAGAAACTTTTTTGGTCGAGTGTGAATCGTTCCTGCATCCAATCGCCGACTTGCGCCCAACCGAGCCTCATGCCGCGCGTGAGCATTAAGCCGCGCGCCAGCGAGATCGCCCACAGCGTGCTGATTAGCCACATCCCGCCCAAGCCGATGAGCAGCACCAACCAGCCGCGATACGGCGCGATGATCTGCAGCGCGAGGAGCAAAGCGAGAGTGAAGAGGAGGAGGCGGGAGTTAAGCGTGATCGGGGAGCGGGTGAGTTTGAGGAACATGATGAGTGACGAGTGATGCGTGATACGTGATGCGTGATGCGTGACGAGTGATACGTGATGCGTGACGAGTGATGCGTGTTGCGTAAATTTAGAGAGATGTTCTGCGAAGTGGAGAGGGCAGTTTTAATTTTGGCGATCTAATCCGCTAACGAACAGTATGCTGATCCTTCGTAACTACTCAGCCACCCGTCATTGCGAGCGCACTTTGCGAAGCAATCTCGGTCGCATTATGAGATTGCTTCGTTGCGAAGAACGCTCCTCGCAATGACGTTGAGCAGTTACGATCCTTCGCTTTTATCGCGTGCGCGACTCCTGCGCTTCCATGCAGAGTAATGATCGGGATCAGAAAAATGCTAAACATCGGATTAGAAAATCGCCCCTCACAACATTCCAAAATTGCAGAGAACTGTTTCCGACAATCTCTCATGTGCATAAAACTATTCCCGACAAAAAATCACCCATCACGTATCATGTATTACGCACCGCCTCTCGACTCGGCGGCACCGCCGTCTTCATCAAAATCTCTTGCAGCACTTTTTCGGCGGTGAGGTTCTTGAGGCGCGCGGCGGGGGCGAGGATGACGCGGTGACTCAATGTGGAGGAGGCTAACGCTTTAATATCATCGGGCAGAACGTAATCGCGTCCGTGCATGGCGGCGGCGGCTTGACCGGCTCGCTGCAAGGCTAAACTGCCGCGTGGGCTTGCACCCAAATATACATCGGGGTAGCTGCGCGTTTGGTGAGTGATGTCCACGATGTAACGCTTGACGGCGGGCGAGACGTAAATGGCTTTCACTGCCTCTTGCGCTTGCAAAAGTTCGTCCGCCGTTGCAACAGAGTCAAGTTGAGTCAATGGATGTTGAAATTGTTGGCTCTCCATGATTTTCATTTCATCGTCAACGCTGGGGTAGCCCAAGCGCACACGCATAAAAAATCGATCTAACTGCGCTTCGGGCAGAGGGAACGTGCCTTCGTATTCAATCGGGTTTTGAGTCGCTAACACCATAAAGGGTTTCGGTAAAATGTGCGCCACGCCGTCTACGGTGATCTGTTTTTCATCCATCGCTTCAAGCAACGCCGATTGAGTCTTGGGTGTGGCGCGATTGATCTCATCGGCGAGGACGATCTGCGCCATGAGAGGACCTGAGCGATATTCAAATTGGCGCGAGACCTGATCGAAAATCGAAACGCCGGTCACGTCACTGGGCAGCATATCGGGCGTGAACTGCACGCGGCTGAACGAACAGCCTAACGATTTCGCTAAACTGCGCGCCAGCATCGTCTTGCCCACGCCGGGCATGTCTTCAATAAGCAAATGTCCGTCGCACAACAAACCGACGACGACTGATTCAACCGTGCTGCGTTTGCCAATGATGACGCGTTCGATGTTAGAAATTATTTTTTCAGAGAGGTTTTGGACGGAGGACATTGAGATTCCTTTGAGATGTGTCAATCTGATACGTGATGCGTGATACGTGATGCGTGACCGTGATGCGTGATGCGTGATATGTGATGCGTGATGCGTGTGTGATGCGTGATGCGTGATAAGTGAATAAGTGAATAAGGTTGATGCGATTCGTAAGTTTTAGTTAGCGAGAGGCAGAGGGACGTTTTCTAGTAACGAATCTAAAAGATTGCGATCAAAGTTTTCATCGGCAAGATTGGCGTCCGAATCGATCTGATACTCTGCTCTGTCTTCGTGCAATGTGCGTCCGCGCTCGTCGGGGATCATGGTTAAGAGTAGGCGAATGATTTGCGTCAGCAAACGCACGCGGTGAAGTGTTACATCGTCGCCCAAAACGTGGCGACCTTTGTAATACCAATCTCTGCTCTCTCGCGCCGAGCCTAACGAGTATTCATAAAAACGTGCGCGATCTTTGTTGGAACCGCGCGAGTAACCTTCTGCCAAATTGACGCCCATCGAGCCGAGCGATTCGTAAAGTTGACCCGACAAATCCAATGTGCGCTTGTCTCTCATTAATTTTGTCACGTCAAACCACCCCGCGTCCGCCACAAATAAACTCAAGCGATACGCTTCTATCTTCCACAAAGAATCGCCCGTGAACTCTTTCGGCACAGTCAACGCCCACTCCGAATACTTCATCTTTCACCATCTACTTTCGCGTATCGCATATCACGCATCACGCATCACGTCTTACTATTTTCCAATTACTTCCTTTAATTTATCCGGTCTATTCGAAATAATCCCATCCACGCCCATGGCCATAAATTTTTTCATGTCGCTCTCGTTGTCCACCGTCCACACTTCGACGACGATTTTGCGGGCGCGGTTCGGGTTGAGGGCTTTCACCTCTTTGATCACGTCCATGTTGAATGAACTGATCTGAACTCGATCCATCATGTCGTGGGCGACGATCTCGTCAATCATCTTTTGTTCGATCCCTTGATACCGTCCCTGCGGCGGAACTTTGATCTCCACTTCAACTTTTACGTTGGCGGGTTTCGCTAAATCTAAAACTTGAGCGAATGTCGGGATTTGTTCTTTGCTGCTGACGCTCAACGATTTTGCGGCGGCGTTGTATGTTTGTAATTGTGTGACCGTGAAATTGCTGATTTGACCAAAGCCGTCGGTGGTGCGTTCCAGTGTTGGATCGTGAATGATCACGGGGATGCCGTCTTTCGATAAATGGGCATCCATCTCGATGAAATCGGATTTAAGCGCGATGCCATTTTTAAATGATGCCATTGTGTTTTCGGGCATCAGCCCCGCGCCGCCGCGATGGGCGATGACGAGGAGGTTGGAAGCGTTGGCGGATGTTGTGGGTGTGGCTGGCGGTGTCACCGTAGAAGAAGGTGTGCAGGCGGTGAGAATCAGAATCAAGAGAGGGAGGAGTCGTTTGATCATCAGGTAGGGTGTAGGGGCGACCCTTGCGGTTGCCCAAGTGGGCGAGGGCAAGCCTCGCCCTTACATCAATCGGGTTATACCATTAAAAGAGTAGAGACGTTGCAATGCAACGTCTCTACAAAAGGTGATGCGATTATTTTACTTCACCGTCTTGTTGTAGTCGGTGATTGCTTTCGTCACAGCATCGGCAGCTTTGTCGAGCGCCTCTTTAGGCGTCGCTTTGCCTTGAATCACTTCTTCAATCGCCACTTCGGTGAGTTGACGTGCTTGCGGCATCACGCCGGTGAGTCCGCCTTGCGTGGCGCGGATGTTGGGCGAAATGTGCAGTTGATCTACGGCAGTGAGGAACTGCGGATACTTGGCGACCCAGTCCTTATCTTCTTGGATGTTATAAGAAGCTTTGGTGACCGGATAATAACCGCTTGCCGTGTGCCAGTAGGCTTGGATCTGCGGCGAGGTGGTGAACTTGATGAATTGCCAAGCGCAGTTTTGTTCGGCTTTGGGGCGATCCTTCATGATGTAAGCGGAGGCGCCGCCGATGATCGTGCCGGCGCTCTTGAAGGCGGCTTCGTCGGGTCGAGGCAGGTAGCCTGTGCCGAGTTCAAACTTGCCTTGCGAAGCGTTGAGGCGGCCGCGCAAACCGGCAGTGGATTCGATAATCATTGACGTTTGCTGCGCGTCAAACGCTTTTTGCGTGTCGGCGGTGGGGCGTCCAAAGTTTCCAAACACTTTGGCGTCGTAGCCTTCTTTCCACCACGTCAGAATCTTCACGCCTTCGGGTCCGTTGAAGGCGGCTTTGGTGGCGCGGGCATCGCGTCCGTTGCCGTTGTCCAAATACAAACCGCCCGACGCGGCGAGCAGTTGTTCAAAGAACCAACCATAGATCGCCATAGAGTAACCGTATTGCGTTACTTTGTCGCCGTCTTTCTTGGTGAGCTTCTTGGCAACATCTAACACTTCGGCGTAGGTGCGCGGTGGTTTGTTGGGGTCTAACCCGGCGGCTTTGAAATGATCTTTGTTGTAATACAACATCGGGTTTGAGGTGTTGTACGGCATGCCGTAGAGTTTGCCGCCGACGGTGTAATACGCCAACACATTCGTTTCGTAATCGGCTAAGCTGAACTTATCGGCGTCAATGAATTCTTGCATGGGCGCGATCACTTGCAGGTCGATCAAGACTTGTGTCGCCAGATCAAACATCTGCACCACGGCGGGGATGTCTTTCGATTGCAGGCCGGCTTTGAGTTTGTTGAGCGAGTCGTCGTACGAGCCTTGGAAGACGGCTTCACCGATGCAGGCTGTCTGTGAAGCGTTGAAGCGCTTCATCATTTCGACAACCGCTTCGCCGTTGCTGCCACCCATCGAGTGCCAGAACGCGTACTTGGTTGGACCCGACGCGGTGGGTTCTGCTACCGGCGCCGGTGTGGCGCAGGCGCTGACGATCAGCGACAACACCACCATTAGGAACAACATTTTACGTTTCATCATTGTCTCCTTTGAAAATTAGAAGAGAACGCAAATAAGGGTTTGGCGTTCTCTGAATCCACTAAGGGATACTAGCCCTTCACCGCGCCTGCCGTCAGACCGCGAATGAGTTGGCGGTTGCCGACGATGAAGAGGATGAAAGTGGGGAGCAGGATCATGACCACGCCTGCCATGACGATGTTCCACAAGAATCGTTCTTGATCTTGCAATAGGGCGAGACCGATCTGCACGGTTCGCATGTTCTTATCGTTAGTGACGAGCAGGGGCCACAAGTATTGATTGTAGGTTTGCAAGAAGCTGAAGACGGCGAGCGTGCCGAGTGCCGGACGGGCGAGCGGCATGGCGATGGTGATGAGAAAGCGGATGCGCCCGCAGCCGTCAATCACTGCCGCGTCATACAGATCGCGCGGAATACTCATGAAGAATTGGCGCAGCATGAACGTGCCGAAGGCGGTGGCGAGGTAAGGAAGGGTCAGCCCGATGAAATTGTCTTTGAGCCGTAGCTCGTTAACGATAGTCAAGTAATTAGGAATGATCGTCGCTTCCCATGGGATCATCATCGTGGAGAGAAAAAGCAAAAAGAAAAATTGTTTAAATCGAAACTCAATAAAAGCAAAGGCGTAGGCGGCGAGGCTGGCTAGAATTAAGTGCGAGATAGTGACGATGGAGGCTTGAATAATGCTGTTCAACAGATAACGCAGGATGGGCGCGGTATTCATCGCTTCGCCAAAATTTTCGAGGCGGAAGTTGGTCGGCAGAATCTTCGGCGGGTAGTTAGAGACGTCGGCTTCGCTGGCAAGGCTAGTGACAACCGCTTGATATAACGGGAAGAGGACGATCACTGCCGCTATCACTAAAACTACATACAATAGAGTTTGATTCGGTATGCTTCGTTTCATACTTGTCTCTCCTTTTAGTTGTAATGCACGCGACGCTCTATGACGCCAAACTGGATCAAGGTCAACACAAACATGATCAAAAACAGTATGATCGAGAGGGCAGCGGCGATGCCATACTGCCCGTTGAAGTAAAAGGCGCGATAGATCAAATAGACGATGACGTTGGTCGATTCAACAGGTCCGCCGTGAGTCATCACGCTGATCTGCGTGAAGGCTTGCAATGCACCTAAGGTGGAGACGACGATAAGGAAAAAGATCGTCGGCGAGATCATGGGGATGGTGATGTGGCGGAACGACGACCAAAAACCCGCGCCGTCAATTTTCGCGCTCTCGTACAGCTCTTCGGGGATGCCTTGCAAGCTGGCGAGGAAGATCACCGTGTTGAATCCGAGAGTCAACCAGACCGTGACCATCGAAACCGAGATCAAAGCCGTTGCCTCGGTGAGCAGCCACTGTACGCGCGGCAGCCTCGCCAAATCTAAAATGTAGTTGAAGATGCCAATCGCTGGATGAAAGAGGAAGAGGAAGATCAGCGAGGCGGTTGCCCCTGAGACGGCGATGGTCGAGGCAAAGATCACGCGAAAGACGCTGATCCCTTTCGTCTCGACATTGGAGAGAACGGCGAGGAACAGGGCGACAATCATCGTCGTCGGCACGACATACAGGGTGAACGCCAGCGAGACTTTCAAACTGTTATAGAGGTCTTTCTCTTCAAAGATGCGCTGATAATTTTCAATGCCGTTAAACGCCGCCGGACGACCAATGGCGTCGGTGAGATACAAACTGAGGTTGAGGGTTTTGAGCAGGGGGATGAAGACGAAGAAAACGAAAATGATGAGCGAGGGCAACAAGAACAACATCGCGCTAAAAAAATTATTCAGCGCGCGCATTTGTTGACGGGTTATAAATTGACTACCACTGCGGACGGAACGTTGGCTTTCGAGTGTTGCCATAGTCTGTGTCCTTTTGTATAGAGAGTGACGCGATTGTAGCAAAGAATGGAGGGGGATGTCAACGTTTATGAACAATGGTGTTGAGAATCTGTTCACGCCTATTACAAAGATCATGCGTTTCAATTTGGTGAACTTACTCACGAAAGGGGTCATTCCCTAATCAGCTAACGGAATGATCTGCCAGCAAACCTCCCGACGGTTCTAAACCTTCGGGAAGTCTTGGGTCATTCCCCAATCGGCTAACGGAATGATCTGCCCTCTGACCGCGCTATCAAGGATCGTTATGATCCCCACACCCGCGCCATAGCGAGTGTAATAGTCGGGTCCTACCGAGCCGGCGTTGAAGATCAACACCCCGTTGCACATTTTGTTATAGGGGCGATGGGTGTGACCGAAGACCACGACATCAACGTTTTTAAATCTTGATTGAACTCGATCCACCGTGCGCTCTACGTTGTAACCTAATGTGTGATAGCGCAACTTCTCGGCGATGTAGCCTCTTACGCCGCCATGCCCATGTGTCAACCCGATTCGCACTTCGCCAATTTCTATTACGCGATCCGTTGGCAGAGTCCGCCCATAGCGTGTGATCATATCGCGGTTGCCTTGCACGCTGAACACCGGGGCAACCGACTCTAAATCTTTCACCACATGCGCCGCGCTTAAATCTCCGGCGTGCAGGATCACGTCCACGCCGCGTAATTTTTCAAACACACTTGGTGGCAATTTCTTCAGACGATCTGGTATGTGCGTGTCGGCGACAATGCCGATGCGGGTGAAGTGGGAGGGGAGATGGTCAATGTGCATTCGTGAGAAGACACCGAGTGTTTTCAAAACACTCGGTGTCTTAAAATAAGACATGATGCGTATTACGTATTGCGTATTCCGTTGATCTTTTTCTTGACGAGTAAACCCGCGCGCGCGAAGCGTTCATCCTTTGTCCACCGTTCTGCGGCTGCGGATGCCGACTCGGGATCGTACTTCGCCAGATCGCGCAAAGCCAACGCCACCGCGCCGCGAACAGTTTTATCATCGTCGGTTGCCAGCGTTTCTAAAATTTGGATCGCTTCTTTGACTCGGTTCTTCGCCCAGACATTGCCTAACGCGCCCGCCACGATCCAGCGATTTCCTTTGTGCGTGTCTTTTGCCCATTCGCGCAAAGTCTCCAACATCACATCCGGGTTGTCGTCGTTGCCTTTGCCCAAAATGGGATGCTGCGTTTTGGCAATTTGCTGTAAACAGAATCTCACATTTTTGCGGACGTATTCGCTGTCATCGTGGCGCAGTTGATTCATAAGGGCGATCACTTGGCGCGGCTGTTTGATGCCGTAACGCATGAGTGAATTCGTCACGCACCGCCGCACGTTGGGACTCGAGTCGGCGACCCACTGGCTCATCAGCCGATAAACAGAGTCCGGCTGCGCGGGTGAAATCTGATCATCAAAGGCATTGGCAATACACTCGCGCACTTCCCA
>JACRLA010000175.1 GCA_016215145.1 Chloroflexota bacterium | reverse complement strand
GCCTTCACGCACGGTGAAAATTTGCGGCTTGGCGGTGATCGCGCTATCGAGATAATACGCGCCGTCGTAAACGGGATGCAGCGCAATGATCTCGCGCGTGGATTCGTCGAGACGTAACGCAATGCAATCGGTGATCGCGCCGCCGTTCATCTTGCCCGCGAGTCTGTTTGCTATTTCGTTGGCGTAATAACCGGCAGTGAAGAAAACGAATTCGGGTTTGTGCGATTCAAAGAATGTGGCTAACGCGCTCACGGCGGCATCACTCGAGTAGAGACGTTGCGTTGCAACGTCTCCACCGAGAGGGTGAACGCGATCCGCGCCGAAGGCAATCGCTTCATCCGAATCCATCACGCCAATGTAATGCACGTAGGCGCCAAGCGAATCTGCCATGCGGCGCGCTTCGTTTAACAACGATGCGCCGCGCGCGCCGTCCACATCCACGATCCACAGATCGCGGTAATCTTCGGTCCGATGATGTTGTGTCGCCCATGAGGGCTTCGAGATTATATAAGTCCATAGACACTCCATATTAGTAATTGGTAATTAGTAATTACCAATTACCAATTACCAATTACTAATTATTAATTATTTTTGCTACATCTTCTACTGAAACTTCTTTGCCGAACTCCCTCTCGGGCGGGGTGGATTGCCCGCGCTCGACGACGACGGGTTGAAGATCGGTTAAGCCCAGATCATCTGCGCTGATTGTTTCGACGGCGTTCTTGTCACGATAGGCGATGATGATGTCGCCGCCGTGCGCGTAACGCAGTGAGGGCGCTTCACGCGAGAAGGTGACGACGGCTGGCAGATCACATTCGTAACCATTGTAAAGACGACCCGCCGGGTCGTCTTTACGAGTGACGTGCGCGACGTTGTTCTCAATGGCGCATTTCACCGCGCCGCCGATGAAAGCGAAGTTGAGTCCTTCGGCAATTTGCGCGCCGATGTTCTCGCCGGTGTCGAGAGCCGAGCCGCCGGTGAGGATGAGATCAATATCGCCGAGATGTTGCGCGAGCGCCATGTAGAGACGCGCCGTTGGCGCATCTGCTTTTATGAGGATGGACCGATCCACGCCCAACGCTTTGGCGTCGCGCAGCAGATTGGCGGTGACATCATCACCCACAGCCGCCGCGATCACGACGGCGTCACCGTTGAGCGCGTCCTTTATTTTTAATCCTGCTTCCAATGCGCGCGCATCCGATGGATTCAACATCCATTCTTTTTTATTGATGAACACTTTGCCCGCTTTGCGGTTGATCATCATGCCGCGCGGGTCGAGGATGTTTTTTAAGAGAATAAGTATTTTCATAATCTGAAAGGGGTGATTGGACGAAGGGGATGAACGGGGTGAATGATCAACTGATCATCCCCTTCATCCCTTTCACCCGTTCATGGGCGTAGTCTGACACCCACCTCTTGCATCAACTCCGAGGCGATCACGATCCGTTGAATTTCATTCGTGCCTTCAAAAATTTCGGAGATGCGCGCGTCGCGGAAACCGCGCTCCATCGGGAAGTCGCGGCTGAGACCGAGCGCGCCATGAATTTGCACCGCGCGATCTACGCAGCGTGAGGCGATCTCTGAGCCGAGCAGTTTGCACATCCCGGCTTCTTTGATAAACGGTTTGCCGTTATCTACCAGCCACGCTGTGCGATAGACCAAGGCGCGAAGTGATTCGATCTCGGCTGCCATGTCGGCGAGCATGAATTGAATCGTTTGATTGTGGGCGATCTGTTTTCCATATTGAGATCGGGTGCGCGCCCAACGCACGCTGGCATCGAGTGAGGCTTGCGCGCCGCCGAGTGTTGCTGCGCCGAGCGAGACGCGCCCGATGTCGAGCGTCTTCATAAACGTGACGAAGCCCAAACCAATTTGCCCGATGACATTTTCTTTCGGCACGCGCACGTTATCAAAATTGAGAAGCGATGTCGGCGATCCATGCAGACCCATTTTGCGTTCGGGCTTGCCGGTGCTGAACCCTTCCGATTTGCTTTCAACGGCGAACACGGTGGCGCCGCCTCTGGCACCTAACCCCGGGTCGGTGATTGCCAACACATTGATCACGTCGGCGATGGGTCCGTTGGTGATCCACATTTTTTGCCCGTCGAGCATATACGAATCGCCTTCAAGCGTGGCGCGGAGTTGAATGCCCGCCGCATCGGAACCGGCATTGGGTTCGGTGAGGGCGAAGGCGCAAACTTTTTTGCCGCTGCACAAGTCGGGCATGTATTTTGCTTTGAGCGCTTTCGATCCGTCGAGATACATGCTCATCACGCCGATGCCGATGTGCGCGCCGACGATGGTGGCAACAGAAGCCGAAGCGCGGTTCATCTCTTCCATCATGATGCAGTAACCGATCTCGCCCGCGCCCATGCCGCCGTATTCGCGCGGGAACGGCACGCCCAGAATTCCAAGCTCGCCTAATCGTCGTAACAGATCGCGCTCGACGATCCCGCTCTCGTCAATTTTGTGCGCCACAGGCGCGACCTCTTCTTCGCAAACCGCGCGGATCATTTTGCGAAGGGCAGTGTATTCGGGAGATAAGTCGAAGTCCATGTTTAGTGATCAGTGATCAGTTATCAGTCATCAGTGAAGTTGTTACTGTTCACTGATCACTGTTTACTGTTCGCTGTTACGGTTGTATCTTAATTCCCTTCTCTTCAAAATTTCCTCTTGCCACAATAAATCGCTGCATCTCATCGGTGCCGCCCAAGATTCGCAGAGCGCGCACGTCGCGGTAATTGCGCGAGATAGCGTATTCATCGGAGAAGCCGTAGCCGCCATGCACTTGCAGCATTTTGTTCGCCGCATTCTGGGCGACGCGCGCTCCGAAAAATTTTGCAATGGAAGCGGCGCGGGTGAAATCTTGTTTCGAGTCGGCGAGCCACGCCGCGTGTCGGATCAATCCGCGCAGAGCTTCAACGTCCACCGCAACTTCGGCGACATAATTTTGAATCGCTTGCTTGTTGGCGATCTGCGTTCCGAATTGTTTGCGCTCGGCGGCAAACGTCACGCCCAACGCCAGCGAGGCTTCTGCCGCGCCGAGTGAGACCGCCGCCAACGTGAGACGGATTCGATCAAAAGCGCGTGTGATGATCTCCCAGCCAGCGTTCTCGCCGTTGAGTCGATTCGATTCGGGGATGAAGCACTCGTCGAAATAAACGGTGCGGATGTCGAGTCCGCGCAACCCCATAGTTTTTTCGCGATAGCCAACGGTGATGCCGTCGGTGTCCGCATCCACGATGAACGCCGTTATCCCTTTGTTCTGCGCTGATGGATCGGTGGCGGCGAATACTACAAAGACTCCAGCGATGCCGCCATTACTCACCCACGTCTTTGTTCCGTTGAGGCGGTAGCCGCCATCAACTTTTTCGGCGATAGTCGCCAACGACCCCGCATCCGAACCCGCATCAGGTTCGGTTAAGGCAAACGCGCCGATCATCTCGCCGCTCGCCATCGGCGGCAGATATTTTTGTTTCTGTTCTTCCGTGCCAACGTCGAGAATACTCATCGCCGAGAGACTGGTGTGAATGGCGACGGTGATGGCGGTGGACACACAATGCTTTCCCAATTCTTCGGCGAGCATGGTGTAGGGCAGCCAGTCAATTCCTACGCCGCCATAATTTTCGGGGATGGGCGCGCCGAAGAATCCTTGCGCCGCCGCTTTCTTAAACAACTCTGTCGGCGGTTCTTCAGATCGATCTGTGTGCTCGGCAACCTTCGCAATTTCCTTCTCGGCAAAATCGCGGAACAGATCGCGGAACATGGTTTGTTCTTCTGATAAATTGAAATCCATACTGATCTCCTTCAAAAAACTTCAAACTCAAAAAAAATTTTCAAATCCCAAAATCCCAAACTTCCAAACTCCAACTTCTAACCACCCAACCACCTAACTCCCTAACCACCTTCTCCCCTTTTTTCCTTCAATTCCCTAATTTCCTTTTCCAGTTCTTCTTTTTCCTTCTTTAACTTCTCAACTTCTTCTAACGCCTCTGCCGCGATCTGTGACGGCTTCTTCTGCTCTTGCCCCCACACGGTGATGTTGTCACTCGATTGCGGCGGCAACTTTTTTCCGTAAACGAACCACCACCCGCCGACGATCACAGTGGTCGCCGCCAACGCGATCCCGAGCGCGATCCATTGTGTCGCCAAAAACGCGTGAAGCAGAATCAAGATCGTGCCGGGATACGTTAAGAATCCATCCACCACACGCAAACGGCTCTTCTCAGCTCGCAGACGAAAGAAGGCGATGAGGAGCAGGGCGATGGTGTAGAAGAAGAGGGTCGAGAGTTGCATCTCAATTTGAGTCGCGTTTAGGTTTTTGAAAAGGTGAACGGGTGCAGGGGTGAAAAGGTGATGTTGATTATTTGAAGTTGTCGTGTGGTTGAGTTTTCTAATCCGCCGGTCAACATTTTTCTTGTCCCAAACCTTTTCCGTTACTGCGCCGAAAAAAGTTGAACACCAGAATCATGTTTGGGAGCGGATTAGATTTTTCAACCTCAATAACCTACAACTTTGAAACAGATTCAATTTTAAGATCACCCCTTCACCTTTTCATCCCCTTCATCCCTTCATTGCCTTCAACTACTTATCCTTAAACACCGGCTGCCTCTTCCCCAAGAACGCGCCGATGCCTTCCTTTGCATCTTCGGTCTCAACCAATTTGCAAACGTTGTCGGCTTCAACCGCGAGACCGGC
>JACRLA010000162.1 GCA_016215145.1 Chloroflexota bacterium | reverse complement strand
CGAAATTTTACTCGCTTGAATCGGTCTTGCCAACGTGCGCGGATTCTTAGCGTCAATGAATCGATCAATGTAACGATTGAGACTCATCCCCGCCGTGCGCGCCGCCGCCATTGCCAGTGTGATCCAACAAACTTTATCCCACGCGGGCAAGCCGTTGGCGGCGAGCATCATGCCCAAATAGGCAAACGGCAAAGCGAACACCGTATGCTCAAAGCGAATCATGTCGAGGAAGACGTAGGTGCGTTTGAGGAGAGAGGGCATGGTTAGTAATAAAAAACCCGCCATCACGACGGGTTTTAAAATAAAGAAATTTTTCTTCTACCAAATTACTTTTACCAGACCCGATTTGGTAATTGCTTCATCCCGGGTAATCAGAATGGCGTCATTGGCTAGTGCTTCAGCCACAATCAATCTATCGTGAATATCAGGCAGGGCTTTTAGTTTTTCAATTTTTAAAACTACGTCGAGAACAAGTTCTTTAATTACAATCCCCGAGGCGGCGCGTAAAACTTTTAGCACCTCTTCCATTTCAACTTTACTCCGCCCCTTTTCGATCATCAGTATCAGTTCTGCTAACGAAATGACGGGGACGATTACTTGACTTTCGCCTTTCACGGCTTCATCAAAAACTTGCCGGGCACTTTTGCTTAATAAAGGTGACCCAGCGAGATACCACACGAGCGCATGAGTATCAGCGACATAAGTAGCCAAACTTAAACTCCTCCACTCATCAATCTCATTTGTTTGTCAACGCCATCGTTCAGTAATTGCTTAATTCCCAAGATATCGTTACCGATGGTAGCCAGATTCGGGATCACGCCAAATAAAGATGGCTTGCCTTGGGCGTTTAGGGGCATAACTAATACTTGCACTGCCATGTTATCAGGTAAGTCCAACTTTTTTGTGGGTTGAAGATTCCCATTGCGAAAAATTGCTTGGATAGAGATTGGCGCATTCATATTAGGCTCCATTCTGTTTCAATCATAACCCCCTCCCTACATCCGTGCAAGCAACCTTTGACTTTCGCTTTCCGCCATTCGCTTAATTCTCCTCAACATATCCACTCGAAGCCAACCACTGAAGAATCCGATCACCGCCCAATAGAAGCGGAACAACAAGCGCGACGTTGGATCGGGGACATAGACGCGGGTTTCGGTGGTGAGGGTAGTGATGCTGTCGTGTGACTCTAAAAGAAAACTCATCGCTGCTTTGGCGTAGTGAGGATCATCAAAGCGCGAAAATTCTGCGCCGTCTTTTAGATTCACTTGCGGCGGCGCGGGTTGCCAAAATTTACCGATCAACCCTAACACCACTTCTTCATTAGCCACTTCGGCGACGATGACAAACGGTTTGAGGTTGAGTATGGATGGTTCTTCAAAATTCCAGTTGCGGGTAAGTGGCTGGCGGCGCAAGAGTAGAGTCGGCAGCCCGCCGAGTTTGCGTAGGCTGAATAAAAAACGGAACAATGGCGAACTGCCCATGCGGTATTGTTTCAACGCTTCATACACTCGTTCAGGCGTGGCATGAATCTCAATCGAGTGGATCTCGCTGACGTGATAGTGAGGGAGAGTTTGGTTTATGAGAGGCATAAAAGATTTAACCGCAAAGTTCGCAAAGGGCGCGGAGAAAGGTAAAAATTAATTCACCGTGCTACGCAGAAACTTAAGTTTCTCCCCCTTGCGGGTCGCACCAAGATCTCCGAGTTCTTATCCACTTCGCTACGGGACGCTTCGCGAGAACTCGGAGATCTGCCCGCGATGGGTTACTCGGAACGACAATCTCCAATCTCTAATCCCCAATCCCTAAACTCTTCCACATCTCATCCACCTTTTTCTTCACATCATCGCTCATTCGCACCGCTTGGGGCCAGCCGCGCGTGTAACCTTCGTCGGCGGTTTTGGCGGTGGCGTCAATGCCGATCTTGCCGCCGAAAGATTGACGATAAGAAGCGTGATCGAGTTGATCGACTGCGCCTTCGACGACGAGAATATCTTTGCTCCAATCTACGTTGCCCAACGCTTGCCACGCCACTTGCGACATATTGTGAACATCTACCCATTCATCTACAACCAAGATCGCTTTTGCCAGCATCATCAAACCCAAACCCCAAACGCCGAACATCACTTTGCGGGCGTGACCCGGATAACGTTTCTTAATTTTCACGATCACTAAATTATGAAATACGCCTTCGGGCGGCATGTGGTAGTCCAACACTTCGGGCAAGAAGAGTCGCAGAAGCGGCAAGAAGAGTCGCTCGGTGGCTTTGCCGAGATACACATCCTCAACAGGCGGCACGCCGACAATGGTCGTGGGGTAAATTGGATTCTTGCGATGGGTGATCGCCGTGACATGAAAAACGGGAAACGGTTCGGCAGGTGTGTAGTAGCCAGTGTGATCGCCAAAGGGTCCTTCGATCTCATGTTCGTTTGGATCAACATACCCTTCAATAATAATTTCTGCGTTGGCTGGAACTTCAATCGGTTGAGTCACGCACTTCACAAATTCAACCGGCTTGCCGCGCAGCCAACCGGCTAAAAGATATTCATCAATGTTTGGTGGGAGTGGGGCAGAGGCGCACCATATTGAGGCGGGGTCGCCGCCTAAAACAATGGCGCACGGAATCTTTTGGGCGGGGGCAGGGGCAAGCCCTGCCCCTACGAGTTCTCGCGCTTTGCGTTCGTGTTCCGCCCCGCCTTTGTGCCGCTGCCAGTGCATCGCCAACTTTTTTTCGCTCAACACTTGCAAACGATACATACCTACGTTTCGCGCGTTGCTTACCGGGTCGCGGGTGATCACTTGCATCAAGGTGATGAAGCGTCCGGCGTCGTTGGGCCAACATTTGAGAATTGGTAATGTGTCTAACGACGGATTATCTTTTTCTATCACTTCTTGGCACGCGCCATGACTCACAATGGTTGGACCTAAGCCAATGCCTTTCAACACGCTGAAAAAATCTGTGGCGCGATCAATTATTGCGCCGAGTCCTTGCGGCGGGCGCATGTCCACTAGCTTTGCTAAGCGTTGATTCAGTTCTTCGAGATCGTTTACGCCCAATGCTAACGACATGCGTTTATCGGAACCAAAAAGGTTGATGGCAACAGGCGTAGAAAAACCTTGCACGTTCTCGAACAGCAGGGCTTTGTTTTTTTCTTTCGCGCCTTTCATCACGCGGTCGGCAATTTCGGTAATTTCTAAATCGCGCGAGACGGGGGCTTTGATTCGAAGCAATTCGCCGCGTCCTTCAAGATCAGAAATAAATTCGGGAAGGTTTTTGTAGGTCATAGGGAAGATTATATCGCTCTCATTTTGGGCGATTATAATCGTTGATGATGAAGAAAAAATTTCTACTTATCATTTTGTCGCTAGTGATCGCGGGCGGGGTCGCCGTGTGGAAATGGGATTCGATTCGATGGGAGATGGAAAAATTGCGCGGGGCGATTCTCGATCTCAATGCCCCAACGGCGAATACGCTTCCCACAGCAGTGGCGGCATCACCAGAAGCGAATCAGGTTGCGCCGCCGCCGACGGTGCAATCGTCGTTTGAGGCAACCGCACCCGCCGTTTTTCCAACAAAAATCAGCACGCCCCTTCCGTTAATCACGCCGCCAAAATTTGTCGAGCTAAAAGGTGTGAAGTGGGAGAAGCCAAGATGAGTTACAAAGAGATCGAGGAGGGCTGGCAGCAGTTTAATTATTTGTACGTGTTGGTCTATCCACCGGCGAAGCAAAATGTGATCGCAGCAGTGTTGGGCTATGATGCCGATGAAGCGACGAATCGCAAAAATGCTTTGAGCATTGCCGAGCGTGAGACGAAGGCGCAGCCCGATAATGCTTTTGCCTGGTTCAACTTGGGATCGAATTTAAATTATTTTGATCGTTATGCTGAAGCGGCGAAGGCGTTTGATAAGGCGCGCGAGATCGGTTTGCCGAAGCGCATGTTGTTTTATCAGTTTGGTCCGTATCGTGCTTACTTCAACGTGGGACGTTACAAAGATGTGGTGGACTTGACGACGTTCACGATTGATTATCGCCCCGATGTGGAGGAAACTTATTTTTGGCGCGGCTGGGCGCAGTATCAATTGGGCAAGAAGAGCGCGGCGATTGCGGATTTTAAAAGCGCGTTGGAAGTGAACCCGACGTTTAATGATGCGAAGGTGGCGTTGGGAACGGTGAAGTAGCTGACAACGGATTCTTGAATTGGCGGATCGGTTTCGTGTGGGGTAGCTGACAACGGATTCTTGAATTGGCGGATCGGTTTCGCATAATGTGGGATACTTTTGCAAACTTATGCCCGACCTTTTGCATAAAGAGCTCAGTGGAAAAATTCTCCGCGCGTATTACGATGTGTATAACGGCACGGGGCGCATTTACCCCGAACGGTTTTATGATCGGGCGATGCTTTATGAACTGGGTAAGGATAAGCTGCGCTGTCTTTACCAACCCGAATGGACGATCACTTACAAAGATAAAATTGTCGGCAAACAAATTTTAGATATTCTGGTGGCGGGCGACGTGGTGATCGAAGATAAAGTTTTGCCGACCCTGACGAAACTGAACAAGGCGCAGATACTTTCGTATCTCAAAGTGACGGACAAGCAAATTGGCTTGTTGCTCAACTTCGGCAGCGAGAAGCCGCAGTTTCAGCGCATCTATTTCGCGCGGCGAGAAGTGAGTGTGAGCAAGGGGCAGATAGAGCGGGTGATGAATGATGAGACGGCGAAGAAACTGATTGAGCCGCAGTTGGTTTACGATATTGTGGGAGGGTTGTTTGAGGTTCATTCTGCGTTGGGCCCCGGTTTCATCTATCGCATCTATGGCAATGCATGTCATCACGAATTTAAGTTGCGCGGGTTGTCTACCCAACCCCATAGACACATTCAGGTTTTCTACGAAGATTTTTCGTTGGGCGAACTTCGCTTGGCGCACTTTCGCATCGGCGATTCGGTGATGGTTTTTCCGCACGCGGTTCACCACGCGAACGATTTGGGGATTGATAGCATTCGTTCATGGTTGAGGAAGCAAGGAGTCGCTTTGGGCATTGTGGCTAACTTCCATGACACTGAACTCAAGCCGATTTTTGTAAAAGCCAATCCGTAAAATTCATCGCCTCTTTTTGACAGCGAATTAATGAATAAGCGGATTCGATCCGTTTCATTCTGGAATTTGTGTCCAAACCATGCGCCCTCAAAACCTCCTCGCCTTCCTCCTCACCTTCACCGTCGTCGCCCTCCTCACCGCGATGGTCGCCTTCATCATCTACAACATTCCGGCGGTGAATGAAAGACTCGCGCCGCGTGTGGAGAATTTGTGGAGTCAGTTCAGCGGGCAGAAATCGGCGGGAGTGGAGACGCTGCCCACAGCCTCATTCAAGGTGACGCCGCCTCCCACGTTTGCGCTGGAGAGTCCAACCGATATTTCTCAACCGACTCAATCTCCAATCCCTAATCTCCAATCTCCAACACAAAAACTTTCAGTCACTCTCGTCCCCACCCGCACCCTCGCGCCCGCGCCCACATCGCCGCCACTCGTCACCGCCAATCTTCCATCGAGTTATGCCTTGTCCACTTCACGCCGTGAACCGCAACTGTTTAATAATTGTGGACCCGCAACTTTAGTTGGTGCGTTAACGTATTGGGGTTGGCGCGGATCGGAAACCGATAATTTGACGTGGGGCGCAAGCGGCAAAGATATTCGTTGGCAAAAAGAGATCGCCGCCGTGATCAAGCCCGGCGCTTCTGATAAAAATGTGATGCCTTACGACATGGCAGACTTTGCGATCAAGAACGCCGGGTTGCGCGCGCAGGTTCGTTATGGCGGCACGTTAGAAATGTTGAAGTTGTTAATCGCTAACGGTTTCCCCGTCATCATCGAGCGTGGCTTCCGCGAAAATGAGCATGGGCAAGTAGGCGAGGGGTGGGAGGGGCATTACTCGTTTATCAAAGGCTACGACGACGGCAAGAAAATTTTTATTACTCAGGACACATTCAAATGGCAAGACATTAACTACCCACGCAGTTACGATGACATTGCTTACGATTGGCGATCCTTTAATTACATCTATCTCGTGGTGTATCCCGCCTCGCGCGAAGGGCAGCTGATGACTCTGCTTGGCGCGGATGCCGATACAGGCACCAACTTGATTCGCACATTAGCCATCGCCCAAGCCGAGACGCAAAAATTAACCGACCCGCTCGATCTTACTTTTGCTTGGCACAACGTCGGCTCAACCTTGCAATTAATTCGGCGCAGCAAAGATGCCGCCGCCGCGTTTGATCAATCGCGCAGTTACGGCGTATTCCCCAAGCGCATGTTGTGGTATCAAACTGAAATGTATAAAGCCTATTACAACGAGAAGCGTTATCAGGAAGTGATCGATCTCGCCACCATCACGCTTAAATCTCCAAAAGTTCCGGGCGGCTTGGAAGAAAGTTACTATTGGCGCTCGTGGTCGTATTATCAACTGGGCAATAAAGAAGCGGCATACAACGACATGCGCGCCGCGTTGCAGACTCATCCTGATTGGTCTCAAGCCCTCGCCGCGTTTGCCGAGTGGGGAGTGAAACCATGACAATGAACAATGAGACAATGAACAATGAACAAAATCCCAAAAACCAAAATCCAAACTTCCAACAACCTAACCACCCAACCACCCAGCCACCCAACAACCTAGTTGAGCGATACTACGATTTTTCTACGAGCAACGAATGGTCTCGTTTAGATCGTCACCGCACCGAGTTCGCCCTCACCCTTCGCGCGCTGAAAGATTTTTTGCCTCACGCCCCCGCAAACATTTTGGATTGTGGCGGCGGGCCCGGACGCTACGCAATTGAATTAACGAAACAAGGTTACGCCGTCACCCTGTTCGACCTGTCGGCGATCAATTTATCGTTTGCCCGCACGCAAGCCTATAGCGCAGGTGTCGCCGTCTCTGCTTATGAACATGGCACCGCCACCGACCTCTCGCGCTTCGCCGACGAATCGTTTGAGGTCGTGTTGTTGCTGGGTCCTCTCTATCATCTATTCGCGCCTGAAGAACGATTGAAATGTTTGCAAGAGGCGCATCGCGTTTTGAAAAAGGGTGGAGTGTTGTTTGCTTCATTCGTGACTCAATATGCCGCGCTGCGCTACTTTGCTAAAGAGGTGCCCGAATGGATTCTGCAATACCCTAAAGAGATAGAAGCGTTTTGGAAAACCGGAGTCTTCCCGCCTGTTCGCAACGACGGCACAGAATTTCTGGCGTACTTCTGCCCGCCCGCCGAAGTGAAACCGTTAATCGAATCGGCGAACTTTAAAGTGCAAACCGTGTTAGCCTGTGAAGGCGTGGTGAGCATGATTGACGAAAAGCTCAACGCTCTCGAAGGCGAGTTGTGGGAGGCATGGGTAGATTTAAATTATCGCCTCGCCCCCGACCCAAGTTTGCATGGGGCGTGTGAGCATTTATTGTGTGTCGCGCACAAATAGTTTTATCGCGTCATTGCGAGCTACTCAGTTACTTCGTCATTGCGAGCGCACTTCGCGAAGCAATCTCGGTTGCGCTTGAGATTGCTTCGTCGCAAAAAACGCTCCTCGCAATGACGCTTTAATACGGAATACGCAATAAAAATTCACGCATCGCTCATCACGAATTTCCCCTATTTCCTTTCTTTCCTTTATTTCCCTTTAGCTATGCCCTCCAAAGTATTTCGTGCTTCCCTCCTCATCTCCTTTCTCTTCACCATTGATAAACTCGTCGCCCTCTATCGCCAGTCGTTTGTCGGGCGCGCCTACGGTGTTAGTGCCGCGCTAGATGCGTATAACTCCGCCAACAACTTACCCGATCTGATCTACGCCGTGATCTCTGGTGGGGCGTTAGGGTTGGCGTTCATTCCAATTCTCACCGAGACGTTGGATAAAGAGGGGCGCGAGGCAATGTGGTCATTGTTCAGCCGCGTGGCGAATTATGGGTTCATCGTCACAGCCTCGCTCGCTCTCACCCTTGTTGTTTTTGCTGATCCCCTAGTTCGAAATATAGTCGTCCCAGGATTTCCGCCCGCACAGCAAGACCTGACGATTCAATTGATGCGCCTCAACGTCATCGCCTTGATGATCTTTTCGTTGAGCGGTCTGGTCATCGGCGTGTTGCAAGCGAACCAACATTTTTTTCTACCGGCACTCGCGCCCATCCTGTATAACATCGGGCAGATCGTCGGCGTAGTTTTTCTCGCGCCGCGATTCGGAATCTTCGGTCTCGCTTACGGAGTCATTCTCGGCGCGGCGCTGCAT
>JACRLA010000174.1 GCA_016215145.1 Chloroflexota bacterium | reverse complement strand
TGCACTGCCGAGCATGATGAACGCTTTGTAGGCCTCATCGAGTTTGCGTCCATGTAGATTGAGAAGATCATCGCCAAGAGGACGAATTTGAATCGCCACATTATCGTGCGGGCAAGTTCGCAAACATTCCATGCACGTTCCGCAATAGGTGTTCTTGGTGAGTGCGCCCGGATACACTTGCCACGGACAACCATAGCCTTCGGCATTTCCGGTGTAACAACTTTTTTCGGTGTGCGCCGCGCACACGGTAGAATCTTTGACGCGCACTTCAACGGGCGCGACTTGCGAATACAAACCGATGAAGCCGCCCACCGGACACAGATACCGGCAGAACGCGCGCCGCTCAAAGATGAGACTCGCCGCAAACGCGACAAAAAGAAAAGCGATGAGGACGATGGAGGTGATGTTGGGTTGAGTCAACACCACGGCGCTGAAGAGTGCGACGAGCGTGAACGAAATGTTTTGCAGCCAGATGTTGCGAAATTTGTTATGCCAACGTAAGTTGAGCCCGAGACCCTTGCCGTTTGGTTTGAGCATCGCTCCGTGTTGCAACCACTCACCCGCGAGCGGGATGGGGCAAACGCTGCACCACGCGCGTCCGAAGAGTGGCACGGCGATCAACATCAACAACGCCCACCAACCGATCCACACGAAGACAATGCTGAAGTTGCGATTGCCCACCGGCGTGCCGATAAGTCCGGCGATGATGGCGAAGAGGAATCCGCCCAAGGCAATCGCTTGCATGATGAATTGCGGCAAGCGATTCTTGACGAAGGGCTGAAGGATGGGCGTGATGTCGTAGCGAGTCATCGTTTAGGCAGCAGACTTTAACTCAGACTTCCGAAGTCTTCGAGACTTCGGAAGTCTGGATACGATAATCACCGCCAACACCGCGAACCCAATTGCTTGCCACCACAACCAGTTCGTCCCCACTTCAAGCAGTCATCGTTTAGGCAGCAGACTTTAACTCAGACTTCAGAAGTCTTCGAGACTTCGGAAGTCTGGATACGATAATCACCGCCAACACCGCAAACCCAATTGCTTGCCACCACAACCAGTTCGTCCCCACTTCAAGTTTGCCGATCATGAAGGGGTGCAGTGCGCCGCACGTCACCGAACAACGAAAACGAAACGAGCCGGATTGATTTGCGATGAAAGTTAACTTCGCCGTTTGTCCCGGGTCGGCGACCACATTGAGATCGTAGCCATCAATATAGAGTCCGTGAACCACGTCGGTTGAGGCGAGTTCAAGCGTGAGACGATCACCTTGATTCACTTGGATTGTCGGCGGAGTGTATTCAAAGCTGCGGGCTTCGATGCGGTAGGTGCGCTCTGTCGGCGGCGCGGCGGAGACAAAGGTGGGCAGGAAGAGAATCGCTAACGAGGCAAACACGAGTAGAGCGATCTGAAAAATCGCTCTACGGGATATTGGATGGTCCATACTTGGAGTAGGTGCTATCCACATATGCTTTGATCTCACTCGGACTCTTGCCCTCTTTGAGCAAGCGCATGGTGTCTTGCGTGATGTCTACGCAGATCGAACAACCAACGGCGTGTAAGTCGTATTCGATTTTGCTGTTCTGCTCACTGGCAACGTAGCACGAATAATTTGAAGTGTGCCCCACTTTGCCGCAACCACAGTAACACGGGATTTGTTTCATCACGTCGGGGTTGGCGACGGCGAATTGATAGGCTTGCTGCACAGTGACGGGCGACATCTTCACATCTTGCGGCATCGGGTCGAGCGGCGCCATTTTTAATGTGTGTTCGTCAGTCGTCGCATTGCATCCGGTTGTGAGAGTGCTGATGATAACTAAAGTGAGCGTGAGGAAGAACCAGAAACGTTTGTTGAGCATGAGGCAATCTCTTTTTACGGCACCCAGTTCGAGATGAGCGTGACGCCGCGATCTTTTTCCGCCGGGTCATTGGTGATCAAGTGAACACGGAAGTTATGTTTGCCCGCCATGCTTGGACCGTGCATTCCAAATTTCATATAAACAGTGGTGCGCTCGCCGGGTTGAAGTGTCATCGAACCGATGACCGGGGTAGGCGGTCAACACCCCTCGACAACTTCAACGTAAGGTGTTTCCGCGAAGCGCAAGGGTTGATCGCCGACGTTAGTTACTTCAAGAGAGACCTCAACCTCGCTGCCCAACGTGCGGTCTCCCAGTTCCACTTTCTCTTTATCCACTTTCAAGCGTGGCGCCCCGTTGACTTCGATTGCCGCTTTAGGCGCGGGCGCATTGCCAAAGATGGCAAAGAGGATCACGCCGATCACTATCACCCCGCCCACGAGAGACAGCAGGAGTGGTGGCGATATTTTCTGCGTGTGCCTTTGGCGTAACATTTGACGTTTAGAAATTTTGTGACTCATGGTGTCTCCTCAAAATCCATGATATACAACGGAAGGCTCGATGTCATGAGCTTAATGGCGTGTGTGCAATGTTTTGCCGTCTACATTCGCATTGCCATCGGCAAGATGAAGAGCCAGATGTTCACGCCGCCGAGCACGATGATCAAAATCGTATAAGGGATCAGCGTCGCCCAGGTTTTGCCACCGCTATAGTTGCTGTGGGCGATACGGTAAGCGGCGTAGAGCGAACCGCCAACTCCCAAGGCAATTAACACGAACTGAAGAATCTGGATCGTGGCGTTGTCCACTATCGCCGGTGAAGCTTCTGGCACCACCTGACCGACAAAAGCCATCGCGGTGAAGAGAACTGCCTTGCCTTCGGCTAACAAGTGAAACAGGTTATGCGCCACATGCCCCGCCACATCCAAAGGAATGATGGCATATCCGAATTTTGCAAAATTTTGCGTCAACGAGTCGCCGTTTAATTTTGTTGCAAGTAAGGCAGTGGCGCCTAACAAAATGATAGGGATGAGCATGGCGATCAGGAAGGTGATCGTAAAGTTGACGGCGTAGTTCTGCGTGCCGCTCAGGTTCTCCAATCCCCGCAAGATTGATTGCCACACTTCCAACATCGTGATGTTCTGAATGAAAACAATGCCCATGATCACGATCGCCAAAAACGCTTCTTCTAATTTGGGTTTGCGGATAAACCACAGTTCTTGAGTGGGCGGGCGCAGGGTCAAACGGATGGAATCGTTGGGACAAGATTTGATGCAATCCCCGCAGACATTGCACAAAGCACTCGTCGCCATCGTGCGCGGGAACTCGAACATGGAACAACCCGGAGCCTGCGCGCTGCCTTTATAGCACGCGGATACTTTACACTGCGCGCAAATGCTGGGCGTGGCTCGCAACGCCAGCATACCTGTGCGGGCATAGTTGCCGGAGAGTCCACCCAAGAAGCACAAATAACGACACCAGGTGCGGCGCTCAAAGAAAGCACCCGCAACAACCACGCCCGTCGTGAGGAGGAGCAACAACATCCCCGATCCCCACGGCGACTCGACAATACCCCAGACATGATCACTCCACGTAATCAAAATGAACAAAGCATCAATGATCCAGATGCCATATTTCTTTAAGAACATTGGCACCGCGCGTTGATGTCCCACAAATTTCTGCACCACATCGCTCAACGTGCCAAAGGGACAAATGGTGCACCAGAATCTTCCCAAGAAAACGAAGAGGATGGGGATCACAGGCCACCACAAAACCCACGTCAGGGCTGTACCTAAATTATTGTGAGCGACGACGGGACCCAATAATAATTCGTAAACAATCACCGCAAAAACCAATGCGGTGGGCCATTGAAAGATGCCGGGATACCAACGGCTTCGTACAAAGCCGCCGATGAATTTGTTCTTCAATAAATTGTTAGCAGAAGTAGCAGCCACTGCTGTTGCAGGTTTCGTAGGTTCGATCTGGATCATGATCGTGTCTCCTTGATCTGTGTGCCTTTTACAAATTTGCCTTTGGTGATCGCCGCCGCCGCAATGACGGCAACATTCACGCCGAGAAATCCACTTAACACTGCAAACTTCCCCCAATCTCTATTTGCCGTCACCGCGAATGCCGCCTCTTTTTCCGCGCCGTCTGCCATAAAATGAACAGTGACTAACCATTCACCCGCCTCCGGCAAATTTAATTGCCCCACATAGTCACCGGCGATAGAACTTGCCGTTAAGTCATGTCCAGCGTCATCCTCGTGGTCGTCCTTCTTCTTTACATCGTCATGGCTTTCTACCTTTGGACTGGCGTGAGGATCCACTTTGGCTGACTCATGATCTTTTGTTCCGGGGGTGTCGTGGGTGTTGGTGGCAGTTGCAATGGGGGCGCGCTTGTCAACTTTCAAGCGAACATCGGTGTGGCGCAGAGGTTCGCCCGAGGCGGCGTTTACTTTCACCAGAATGTCATTGCTGCCGGCGATCACAGCAGTTTTAAAAATCAACTCTACTTTGTGATTGCCCGTCGCGACGCCAGAGAGGACGGTTGGCGTGACCGGCGATGTGGCGCAAGCAGAAAGCCCCAGCACAAACAGCGTTGCGCCGATGACAAAAAAAACTAGGCGTGGAAAAGAAAAACAAAAACGTTTATTCATAGAGGGATCTCCTTGAAAGTGTCACTCTAGTTTTCCTTTATTTCGACTTTCTTTGTAAGTGATGAAGCGCATCCCTGTCTTATGCAAAAACATATCAAGCATATTAACCGTCATGTGTGGCGAGATGCTTTACCACACAAGCTAAACGGCGTATGCCACTTTAACTGTTGCTCATTGATTCTTCATTGGTTCTGCATATCTACTCGCTACTATGCAATCAAATCTTGAAACTAATATGGGCAATAGCCCAAAGGAGAAAAAAATGAACACCTTGAAGATCACACTTATCGTAATTACTGTCGTTGCGTTGACGCTAGTCGGCGCGGGCATCGTCGCGGCGCAAGCCCCAACCCCCTTCGCCCCGCGGGGCGGTGGTTACGGGATGATGGGCGGCAATGGTTACGGCACGATGGGCGGCAACGGTTACGGCATGATGGGCAACTTCACGCAGAACGGCGACACGGCGTGGATGAACACCATGCACCAATGGACGCTCACCAATGGTGGGATGCACAACGTCGTTTGGCAAGGGCTGGCAGATGCGCTGAAGATCAAGCCTGAAGACCTCAGCGCCGAACTGGCGGCAGGCAAGACGTTGACGCAGATCGCCGAAGCGAAAGGCATCAGCCAAAAGCAACTCACGACTGCCCTCGAAGCCTCTATGAAAGTCGGACTCGATAAAGCTGTCAAAGATGGCGCGGTCAGCAAAGAGCAAGCCGATTGGATGTTGACCAACATGGCAGGCAATTACGAACTGATGATCACCCAGATGGGCAGCGGCGTTGGCGCGGGTGCCGGTGGTTGTCACGGAACAACTCCAACGAAACCCGGCGCGTAGCCTTCACAGTTTCCCTTTCACTTCACAGGCTCACCGGCAAGGGTGAGCCTGTGAATTTTCTATGCGAAGCAGCCATTTTGCCTATCC
>JACRLA010000073.1 GCA_016215145.1 Chloroflexota bacterium | reverse complement strand
GCGGCGGCGACGGCCTTAGGGCAGTATGTGTATTTGGGCGAGATAGAAGAGATTGACGAATCGCTACTGCACAAAGTTGAAGAGGCGTTGCTCGCCGTCTTTAACGGAGACGACGACCCCCAAGTGCGCCGCCACGCTTTAGAGTCCATTGGGTTTTCGGGTCGCCAAGAAGTCATTGCGGCGATCCAAAAAGGTTACGCCGATCCTGCTGATCTGTTTAAGATCAGCGCCTTGTTCGCCATGGGGCGCAATCTCGATCATCGTTGGAATCCTATCGTGATCCACGAACTTCAGAACATAAATCCGCGCGTCCGCTTTGAAGCGGCGCGCGCCGCAGGCGAATTGCAATTGCGCGATGCGGTGAGCGTGTTGGGTGAACTGACGCGCGATGTGGATGAGGAAGTGCAGGAGATCGTGATCTGGTCGTTGGGCGAGATCGGCGGCGAGGACGCCCGTGAGATTCTGGCGAAGTTGTTGAAACACGCCAAAGGTGAACGCGCCGAATTGATTGACGAGGCACTCGCCAACGCCGAGTTGATGGACGACATCTCCGAATTTGATCTGTTGGCGGCGGATGATCTTGAAGATGAATTGAAACGCAGATTAAACTAATTTGGAAGTTTGAAATTGGGGTTTTGGGATTTGGAAATTTTTTTACTCATCTTCGCCAACAACATCGCGCCGATCTTACTGTCGGCGGGCGCGGGCTTCGCTATCGGTCGCGCCTTCAATCTCGATGTAAAAGCCGCCTCACGACTCGTCTTTTACATCTTCAGTCCGTGTTTGGTCTTTGTCTCGTTGACCGAAACCACATTGAGCGTCGCCGATTTTGGTCGGATGACGATCTTCGCTTTCAGCACGGTGATCCTCTTCGGGGTCGCCGCCTTCGCCTTCGGGAAACTTTTGAATCTTAATCGCCCGACTCTCGCCGCGCTAGTCGTAACCAATATGTTCGGCAACGGCGGCAACTACGGACTCTCGCTCACGTTGTTCGCTTTCGGCGGCGTGGCGTTGGCCTGGGCAACGGTGTATTACACCATCACCGCGCTCATGGTCAACACCTTCGGCGTGATCATCGCTTCGAGCGGGCGCGTCTCGCTGCGCCAATCGTTCAACGGTATTTTTAAATTGCCGATGTTATATGGCATGATTCTGGCGCTCCTCTTCCGCGCCTTCAACATCGAAGTGCCTGTCCCCTTCTTCCGCGCCATCCAATTATTAAGTGGCGCCGCCTTGCCCGTGATGCTGATCGTCTTGGGACTGCAACTGGCGCAGATCAAACGCATAGACAACATCCGCCTTGTCAGCGCCGCTTCTGTTTTTCAATTGCTGTGCGGTCCAATTATTGGATTGCTGCTTGCGTCTCTGTTGGGTTTAAGTGGCGTGGCGCGGCAAGCGGCGATCATCGAAGCCTCGATGCCCACCGCCGTCGTCGTCACCATTCTGGGAATCGAATACGACATCAACCCCGATTTCATCACCGGCGTAGTTTTGCTCACCACGTTGTTGAGTCCGTTCACACTCACACCCTTGATCGCCTTTTTGTATTTGTGATGCGCGCAATTTTTTTTCTTCTCACATTCATCACCTCTTTCACACTGACTGCTTTCCAGTCACCGACCCCCACGCGCATCCAACTTCCAATCTCCAATCTCCAATCTCCAATCCTTCAATCCTCCCTCACCTTCGAATCCTTTTCCGTCACTCACACCTTTGGATCGCAAATCACTTTCAACGTCACTGCCAAAAGTGACGCCGACGTGACGGCGGCAGCCGTGTTGATGCGAAGCGGCGATTCGGATCGCACCGAAGTGATTCAAGCCAGCGTGACCCCGAGCAAAAACTTTAAAGGGCAGGTGACGCGGGAACTGCAAGCGCAGCCGATCTCACCCTTCACCACTATCACCTATTCGTGGCGGCTGACCGATTCACAAGGACGCACCTTCACTTCCGCTGAACAAACATATACTTATGACGACAACCGTTTCAAATGGCAAACGTTAGAACGCGGGGCGATCATCGCTCACTGGTATACGGGCGACCTCACTTTTGGTCAATACATCGCCGACACCGGCTTCAAGTCATTAGAGCGCGTCAGCCGTTTCATCAACGCGCCGCTCCCACCGAAAGTGAATGTATATGTCTACGCCAACTTAAACGATCTTCAATCGAGCTTACGGCTCATCGGGCGCACCTGGGTCAGTGGTTACGCCGATCCCAAGATCGGAGTCGTCATGGTGGCGGCTTCCCCTGATCTCATTGGTCGATCCGATTTAGAGCGCGATGTGCCGCATGAACTAGCGCACATTATGATCTATCAGGCAACACGCAGCGGTTACGACCGAATGCCCGTCTGGTTAGATGAAGGGTTAGCCGTCAACAGCGAACTGCAACCGCGCCCGGATTTCGCCGCCGCCTTAAGCGAGGCAGTTAAAAATAATTCGCTCATCCCCATTGCCTCCTTGTGCGGATCCTTTGGCAACGAACGGGCGCATCTCTCCTACGCCGAGAGCGCTTCGCTCGTCCGTTACATTTTAGATCGTCGTGGGGGAGCGGTAAAGATTAAAGGCTTGTTGAATGCCTATCGCGATGGCGCGACGTGCGAAGGCGGCGTGCAACAGGAGCTAAAGGTGAGTCTTATAGACTTGCAAACCGATTGGCAGCGCGAGGTGTTGAATTCAAATCCACTGCTGGATTTTTGGCGAAATGCCGTGCCGGGACTTGTCATCTTTGTGCCAGTGGCATTGATTATTGCGCTGTTCATTTTTGTGCCGAAACAAAAGTAACTATTCGGGTGTCATTGCGAGGAGCGTTCTTTGCGACGAAGCAATCTCAAAGCCTGCCCTGAGTCCTCTCCGACGACGTTGGCGGGTGGGATCATATTGCCCAAATGAAATTAGCCTGCGCCGTGACGCACGATATGGCGACGAACACCTTCCACGAATACACCGAAGCCGACGCGCCAAAATTGATCGCCGATCTTAAAGCGGCGCAGCTCGTCGTCGGGTTCAACGTCAAACGATTCGACTACGAAGTGCTTCGCCCCTACGCAGGCAAGAAACTTATACTTCCAACTGTAGATTTACTCGAGGATATTTACAGCACACTCGGTTTTCGTTTGTCGCTCGATTCGGTTGCCGCCGCCACGCTCGGTCACAGCAAAAGCGCCGACGGTCTCCAAGCGGTTAAATGGTTCAAGCAAGGGCAACTGCCCAAGGTGATGGAATACTGCAAGCAAGATGTGATCGTCACGCGCGATGTGTATCTCTTCGGTCAACAACATAAACATATCAAGTACCAAGACAAGTTCGGCAAAGTGAAGCAAGTGCCGGTCAGATGGTAAAATCGTGATGCGTGATACGTGAGTTTAAATCACGGATCACGCATCACGTTATGCACATATCATGAGCGACTCATCCCCTCTCCGTCTCCACGCGATCATCTTTGGCAAAGTGCAAGGCGTGTTTTTCCGCGACACCACACTCCGCACAGCGAGCGAACTTAAACTCGTCGGTTGGGTGCGTAACTTGCCCAATGAATCTGTTGAAGTGATCGCCGAAGGCTCGCACGATTCGCTGGAGTCGCTGCTTAACTTTTTGCGAGTCGGTCCGCCGCAAGCGCACGTCGAACAGGTGGCGGCAGATTGGCAGCTCGCCACGAGCGAATTTTCCTCCTTCACGGTTCGCTAACCCAAATGCGTCAAAACACCGAACGCACGGCATGGACGATCATGACCAGCGCGTTTATCGTCTTCTGCGTTCTTATCGTCGCCGTGCCGCTCGGCACATGGCGCTTTGTCAGCACGAGCAACGTCGCTCAAGAAGTTGCCATCACGCTGATCTCCGGCACGGTGTTCGTCACCCGCCCCGCCGCGCCATTGCAAGGCGTCGCCGATACGATCACCGATGTCGAAGAGTCATCACGCGTGGACAGCGACGCTAACTCACAAGCGTCTATCACATTTTCTACCTCCGATAAAAAAATAACGCTCGGCAGCATTCAAGTGTATGGCAGCACTCGCGTCAAATTAGTTGAAATGCGTTCGCCGCAATTTGAATTGTGGAATCCGAGCCCGCACCGGATGATCGTTGACGTGCAGAGAGGCCGCACGCGAATCAATTTGGCTGGCGGCATCCCCAGATCGATCACGCTGATTGTGCGAGCCGGCAGCAGCACGATCCAATTAGATCGCGCCGGAAGTTATTCGATTGAAGTGACGGATCAATTAGTGGATGTTGCGGTGAGAGAAGGAGCGGCGCTCGCCACATCCGGCGGGCAGAGCGTGGCGCTTGGTTCCGGTCAGCGCACCGTGATGCGCGCGGGGGCGCCGCCTCAAAATGCCGCCAGCGGCGAGCGGAATCTTTTAATCAACGGCGATTTTCCCGCGCCGCTTTCAACCGATTGGACGATTTACAAAGATCGTTTCGACCCCAACGATTCGGATGGCAAGATCGAGCGCACGGTGAAAGACGGGCGCAACGTGGTGTCATTTTATCGCGCCGGTTTCAATTGGGGGCGGCTCGGCGTGCAGCAAAAAGTGAATCGTGACGTGCGCGATTATCGCGCGCTGCGTTTGCATTTTGCTCTGCGCGTGGTTAAACAAAATGTTTTGAGCTGCGGGCAGTATGGTTCGGAATGTCCGATGATGGCGAAGATCGAATACACCGACCCGGCAGGCAACCGCCGCGAATGGGTGCAGGGATTCTTTTATTTGCCCGACACCTCAAACACTTACCCGATGCGCTGTGTCACTTGCGTTTCCTCTGCCACGTCACACATCCGCGTTCAACAAGACGTGTGGTATTTCTACGACTCGCCCGATCTCATCACGCTTTTTAAAAGCATGGGCTTCACCCCGGCGGCGATCAACACCATCTCGATCTACGCCGAAGGACACTCGTTTGAAAGCTTGATCTCGGAAGTGGAACTGCTCGCTGGAGATTAGCAAATGGCTGATAGCAAATGGCTGATAGCGAATGGCGGGTAGCAAATGGCAGATAGCAGAACGCTCTCCGCTATTCGTAACACGCATCACCCCTTCGGGTCACGCAATACGCAACACGCAATACGCTATACGCTCATTGCTCTTCCCCTCGCCCTCTATTTTTTCCTCGCTCTCCCTCAACTTGATCTTCCCGGTTTGCACAACGACGAAGCCGCCGAAGCCGGTCTGCAAGCGATGCAGATTCTCAACGGGCAGAGTATCAGCGCGTTTCGTGATGCGGGCTTAAACATCGGCGGCAGAATTTTTCCGTTGATGGTGCAAGATTACATCGGTGCGTTAAACGTTTACCTCGCGCTGCCATTTTTCGCGGCGATAGGTTCAACCGTGATCGCCTTACGCCTTTACACCGTCATCGTCGGCGCGATCACCATCGTCCTCACCTTTGGATTCATGCGCGAAGCTTTTAATTCGCGCGCGGCATTCATCGCCTCACTCTTACTTGCCTCAACGCCCTCATTTATTTTTTGGCAACGTCAGGGCGTGTTCGTCGCCTCACTCACCGGCACGTTCACCATTGCGCTATTGTGGTCTTGTCTCAAATGGTTTAAACATCGTCAACTCAAATGGGCGTTCCTCATCGGGCTCTTTTGCGGCTTGGGACTTTATGCAAAACTTTTATTTATTTGGATCATCGGCGGCATCATTGGAGCGATCATTGTTATCAATCTTGTTTGGTGGATCGGTAGTTGGGTGGTTGGGTGGTTCGGTGGTTTGCATTCCACATTTCGCATTCCGCATTCCACATTTGGCATTCCGCATTCCGCAATTAATTATTTTCCCCATCTCCTCCATTTCCTTTTCGGTCTCACCCTCGGCATCGCTCCCCTCCTCCTCTACAACTTACAAACCGGCGGCACTATTTTTTCTGTCGGCGCAAATCTCACCACGTCGTATTACGGCGTGAACAATTTAAATTTTTTCGAGAACTTGCGCGGGCGGATCGATCAATATCAAGCGGTGATCGGCGGAAGGGAACACTTGTGGTATCTCGGCGGATCGTTTGGCAACCCGGGTTGGGAGATCGCCTCGCGTGTGGCGACGCTCGCCATTGTGTTACGTTTTCTGCTGCGCCGACAAAATTCGCAATTACCTTTTGCTTTATTACTACTTCTCAACTTCGGCATCGTGCAATCGGCGTTCACCGTTTCGGGAATCTTCCCCACGCATCACGCCATCTTCATGCCACTCTTGCCAATGATCGTCGCCGCTGCGAGTGAGATCATCTTCGATCCGTTTTATGAACCGATGCTCACCACGCGGCTCACCAACCCCATCGGAAATTTTTTCACGCGCGGACGCTATATGGGCGGCATCGGCTTGATCACCGATGCGATGCTTGTTCTCGCTTTTTGTTTAGGCTGGTTGTGGGTCAGCGATCTCAACGTCGTGAAAAACTATCATCTCGCCCTCAACAAAAGCGGCGGCTTGGGTCCGCACACCGATGCCGTCTATCGCCTCACCGATTATTTGCAGACTCAAAAAGACAAACCCATTTATGCAATGGATTGGGGTTTCGCGCCACAAGTGAAGATGCTGACGCAAAACAAAGTTACCCCCCAAGAAATTTTTGGTTATGACTGGGAAGCAGATGACGATTTTAAAAACAGATTGGGCGCAGCACTCGACAAACCCAACGCGCTCTTTGTCTTTCACTGGAGCAACGAAACGATCTTTCCACGCCGCGAGATATTTGATTCGATATTGAAAGAGAGGGGTTTACAAGTGGATCAGATTGCGGTGATCAGTCGGAGGTGTTTGAGGTGGTGAGGGTCGTTAAATGAGACACCGAGTGTTTGAGAAACACTCGGTGTCTTTATTCCTTTTCATCTTCAGGCTCCTCTTTATCTGCTTTTGTCAAAATCTCTGTCACCTGCTCCAGCAATTCAGGGATTCGATTCTTCACCACATCCCAAAGTATTTCTTCGTCCATGTTGTAGTATTCATGGATTGCAATGTCGCGGAATCCACTAATTTTCTTCCATTCAATATCCGGGTAACGCTCACGCACTTCATCGGGAACTTTCTTTGCCGCCTCGCCAATCACTTCCAAGTTACGCACCACAGCGTCGTAAGTCTTTTCATCGTTAATGAATTGTTCGTAGCTCATTTCGCTCGTATAGCGCAAAACTTTTTGGCAAGCTGTTTTGATGTCATCAAGAAAGAGGCGATAATCACGCGACATACACGGCTTCTTTCTCTACCAGTGGGCGTAAGCGGGGCTTAAGAGATCGGTGTGTCACCAAATCCACTTTGCAACCAAGCAACTTCTCCAAGAAACTCTTGAGATTGTTATAACCATCAAAAGTCGCCATCCCTTCAAACTCAACTAAAAAATCTACGTCGCTATTGGGACGGCTTTCATTGCGCGCCACCGAGCCGAAGAACGCTAAAGACTTTACGCCTAAGCGCTTGATCTCACTACGATGATCTGCAATTAACTTGATGACCTCTTCGCGTTTCATGCGTCTTATTTTACTCGTTAATATAAAATCGTGAGAATCAAAAACGCCAGAAGCTCTCGCCTCTGGCGTTTTCAATCTTTAATCCTTGTTCTCTCCACAGTTGAACTGCGGAGAAACCACAATCTCTAAAACGCCCTCGCCCCCACCACTCTCGGTATATCGGTCAAACTTCCATCCTCGAGTCGCCATGACTCGTTGGGGAAGCCGGATGAAGCAGAGACCACAAACGACAACGCCGCGCCCATGCCGGTTACGTTTCGCAAGCGGTTGTAGTAGTTGATGTACTGCAAACCCTTCGTGCGCCAGTTGGCGTTATCGGTTGGGTTCGAGAATTCGGTGATGAATAAAAGTTTATCGGGGTAACGGCGGCGATATTCTTCGTAGACCAAACCGCCTGTCGCTGCAACCTGATCGCCATCATCGATCCAATAACAATGACAGGCGAGCCAATCGCAGGCGCGCACCGCCTCATCACCCTGACTCAAGAACGCCCACGAGTCCATGCGCTGCCCGCTGATGTTGCCTCCCGGCGAAAGCCCGGGGTAGCCAAACTTGGCTTCGGGGAATTTCGCTTTGAGCCGATTCTTCACGAGCCTTCAATTTGCAGATTCGGTTCGTTGTGCAATTCAAAATAACGCACGCCACGATTATAAAAATTCGCCATATCACCTTCAAGCCACGAAGCAAATTCATCGGAGCGCACAACGCGGTTGCGGAAGTCGGCGAAGAGGCGAACCATAATGAACATATCGCCGCGAATCGCGCGCAGCTTGTCTACGTCTTCAGGTCGCGCGGTGGAAAGTAATTTAACCGCTTCGAGTCGCGCCGTGGAGATCGCATTGAGATCGGCATCGTTTAAAGGTCCGTCGGCTCGCCCGTTGACTCCGATCAGACATTTGTTGTACGACCAGTTGAATGAGGTTGGCGGCGGCGCGATCACGGCGGCATCCAACATGAATGGAGTCGGATCCAGAATATCGTTGGGGAAGTTGGTCAGTCCCGCCGCCGTCGCTCCTTGTTTCTTCAACGTAAGATGCAAATGGCTGCCGGTGGAGTTGCCGGTTGAATCGGCAAGACCGATCTTATCACCCGCCTTCACTTGTTGATTCACAGTAGCGAGTGCTTGCTGCAAGTGGGCATAGATCGTTTGATAACCGTCGCGATGTTGAATGCGGACGTGAATGCCGTAAGGATGATTGCCACTTCCGTCGTTGACTTGAAAGACTGTGCCATCGGCGGCAGCGTATACATTCGCGCCCATCGGCGCGCGGATGTCGAGACCTTCGTGACCGGGCAAACCGAAGCGGCGATAGATGTCGGGGTTCTCGCCGAAGCCTTGCGTGATCTTCGGGTAGTCGGTGGGCCATCTCAATTTGAAGACGGCATTTTGTTGACCGAATGGATCGTTGTTAGAGAGTCGTGAGGCGAGCGCGTTTTGAAAATCGCTCGGCGTTGACACATCCACTATGTCAAGCCGCGCGTTGGGGAAATTATTTTTGAACCACTGCGCGATGTCGCGCCCGTAAGCGTTGGGCGCGTTGGCAATCGTCACCACATCTGCCATGGTGGCGTTTTGCGGATCGGGCGTCAGGTTGCAGCCGAACTTTAAAACGTAATCGCGCGCGGCGGCGACCCACTCGTAATAATTTTCTTTTGGCAGAAGCATCATTTGAGAATCGGGCATGTGAGTGTCCTCTCAAAGGTAGGCAAGTAAACAAGTAAACAGGTAGCACGTTGCCTGTTTACCTATTTACGTGTTTACCTGTTTACGTTTTTCATCTTATAAACTTCCGCAATCCAATTTCCTTCGCAATCCCAAAATCGTTTCCGGACTCATCGCGCCAACCCAAGCGTGGCGACTCTTCGCTATTGGATGTGGACGCCACATAAGCAAACGCGCCGCCCAAGCCGCCGACGTGTCTGAGCATACCATAATAGCGCGCGTATTGATTCGCCACAACGCTCTTGGGCTGCACCGGATTGCCCAACTCGGTGATGAATAATAATTTATCGTGGAAGTATTGACGATACAAGCGCCAGATGAATCCGCCTTCGGGCGCGGTCATCTCGTATTCGCTCGTCCAATAGGCGTGGACGCCGACCCAATCGGCGCGTGTCGCCGCC
>JACRLA010000161.1 GCA_016215145.1 Chloroflexota bacterium | reverse complement strand
GTGTCCGCGCCCCCTTTGATTCGATCATCGTCACCGCCGCCGCTCCGGCGATGCCCATGCCGTTGATCGATCAATTAACGGAAAGCGGTCGCATCGTGATCCCCATTGGCACTCATTATGATCAAATGTTGGAAGTGTGGGCACGGCGCGGCGCGTGGCACATCGAAAAAATTTGCGCGGTGCGTTTTGTGCCATTGATTGGGGAGTGCGGGTGGAAGTGATTTAACGTTTACGTCTTCGAATCGGTTTCTTCTTCACCGCGCGTTTTTTCTTGCGCGGCTTCTTCTCGTCATCGTCGCGATCACGATCATGCCCTTTTGCTAGTTCACGCAAACGTTTCTCCGCTGCGTGATGCGGAGTCTTCTCGGGGAACTTGCCATCTTTGCGTTCACCGGCAGGCACGCCAGTTAAAATTTCAATCGCTTCACTCACCGTTGAAACGGCGTAGATGTTGAACTTGCCTTCTTCCACTGCGGCTAAAACATTTTCACGCAGCATGAGATCGCGCACGTTGGTTTGCGGGATGATCACGCCCTGATCGCCGGTGAGACCGCGCGCGTGGCACACGGTGAAGAAGCCTTCCACTTTTTCGTTCACGCCGCCAATCGGCAAGATGTCGCCTTTTTGATTCACCGCGCCGGTGATGGCGATAGATTGTTTAACAGGATGCGCCGACAAACTCGACAGAAGCGCGCACAACTCGGCGCACGAGGCGCTATCGCCTTCGATGCCGTTGTAATTTTGTTCAAAGCTAATCTGCGCCGAGAACGAAACCGAACGATGCGTGGCATACGTCGAGTTGAAATAACTGATCAGCGTGAGCAAGCCTTTGTTGTGGATCGGTCCCGTCATGTTCGTGTCGCGATCAATTTGACTGATGCCGCCGTGGCCGACAAACGTGCGCGCCGTCACCCGCGACGGAAGCCCGAAGTTGTAATCACCATAATCCACAATGCTGAGAGCGTTGATCTGCCCAACCACTGCCCCGCTGGTGTCAATGAACACCGTCCCTTCAAGGATGCGCTCACGCAAAAGTTCTTCCGTCTTGTTGTGGCGGTAAAATTTCTCGTCCACTGCTTTGAGGACATGGTCAACGCTCACCACATCGTGCTGCGCTATGCCCGCCCAATAATTCGCCTCGCGCAACAGATCGGCTACGTCGCCCAAACGCACGCTCAACTTATATTGATCGCCGATCAAACGCGAACCATATTCGATCACCTTCGCCACCGCGCGGCGATCAAACGGGCGCAGTTTCTCTTCAGCGCAGCGCGTGGCAATGAACAGCGCGTATTGATGTTCATTGTCATTCGTGCGCGGCATCTCACTGACGAAATCGGCTTTCACTTTAAAGATCGAGCCGAAGTCTTCGTCGAGATGCAGCAAGTCGTAATAAATATCGGGGGAGCCGACTAACACCACTTTGAGATCAAGCGGAATGGGTTCGGGATCGAGAGTCTTGGTCGCGCCGAATCCGGTGCGGCTGGTGATGTCTTCGGTGCGGACATAACCGGAGATCATGGATCGCTTCAGCGCATCCCACGCCAATGGCTCGTAAAAAACATCGCGCGCCCGCAAAACGAGATAGCCGCCATTTGCGGCGTGCAGCGCGCCGGTTTTGATCAAAGTGAAATCGGTGAGCAACATGCCGAAGCGCGATTCGTTTTCGATGCGCCCTAACAACTTGGCAAATGTTGGATTCAGTTCGACGATCACTGGCGCGCCTTCGGTCTTGCTGTGGTCAACGACCAAGTTGACAGTGTATCTGCGGAAATCAGGTCGGGGTTGAGTGGCGGCATCATCTTTAGGATCATCTGTGGGCAAGAAATCATTGACATGATCCACGATGTCCTGTTGCACTTCGTTTAAATAGAATACGGTTTCGCCATGAGCGGTATATTTCGCCCTCAGTTCATCAAGGTAACGATCCACAACGGACGTTGCTACACGTTGATTCAATTGGCGTTGCGCTTCACGCGTCGCCTTCTCGGCATTCCGCAGCACGCGCAACATGCCTTCCATTTCATCTTTGATCTGCTCGCGCGCTGCGTCCAGTTCTTTTTGTTCTTCTTCAGGCAGCGATTCAAATTCTTCCGGCGAGAGCGGCTTGTTGTTGCGAGTCGGGGCGATGGCAATACCACTGGCGGTATTCACTACCGCGATATTTACCGCCATAGCTTTTTCAGCAAGCGTGGCAAACATCATGTCCCGATCTGATTCGAATTGGTTTTGAATCTTGTTGTATTCAGCGAGATAGGTTTCTTGTTCAAACGCCTGAGGCAAGCTGCGCTTGAGATGCTCCACCAGACCATTCATGTCGTCACGCAGACTCAAGCCAAGACCGGCTGGCAAATTGAGCGCACGCGGCTTGTGAGGCTCGGCGAAATTTTGGACATACATCCAATCTTGAGGCGTAGGACGATTAGCCGCTTTATTGCGCAAGAAACGACCAATAGCAGTGGTGCGTCCGGTGCCTTCTTCGCCCAAAACAAAAATGTTGTAACCCGGACTGTCAATATCAATTCCAAATTCTATGGCGCGTGTGCCGCGCGGCTGACCGATGATCTCCGGCGCGACAGAAAGTTCGGCAGTGGTGTTAAATTTAAATGATGCGGGATCGCTGAGGCGGCGAAGTTGATCGAGGGTGAGAGGGGTTAAAGGCATGTGCAGGGATTCAACAAAAACGCAGAGCGTGCAGCCCTGCGTTTTAACTTTCAACACTAACTTCTAATTTCTATTTCCCCAAGCGCATCGGCATCACAACGTATAAATAATCCTCGCGCCCAACAGGGCGTATCACACCCGGCGCAGTGGATGTCGAAGTTTCAATCGCCACGTTCTGCGTGTTGATCACGTTCAAGGCGTCCACAAGATATTTAACGTTGAAGGCAACTTCCACACCGCCGCCGTCAACGGTGGCATCCACCTTCGCTTCATTGGAGCCGGTCTCCGCCGATTGCGCCGTCATCTCCAGCGTTCCCGGAGTCATTTCTGCGCCGGGGGTGATCTTGAGTCGCGCGGTGTGAGCGTTCTCGCGGGCAAAGATGTCGGCTGCTTTACAAGCTTTTAAAAATCCTTGCGTGCTGATCACGGTGCGCGTGGTGAAGCTCTTGGGGATGATGTGTTGGTAATCGGGGAAGTTACCTTCGATGAGTTGCGAAACGATCTCTACATCTTTTAAGTGGAAGATCACTTGCCCCCGTCCGGGCGGCAAGACCATCACCAAGCCTTCCGACTCATCGCCCAGCACACGCGCCAACTCGGCTAACGCCCGCGCTGGGATGATCGCCGTGACGTTCTCGCGGGCAGGCGTGGAGAGACTCGCCGTGCGCACCGAGAGGCGGAAACCATCGGTGGCGGCGAAGGTTAATTTCTCGCCTTCCACTTTAACCAACACGCCGGTGAGGATCGGGCGGGCGTCATCGGTGGCGGCAGCAAAGATCACATGCTCGATCATCTCGCGCAAGTCCACAACATTTAAACTGATCCCCTGCGAAAGATCCGCCGGAGGAATGATCGGAAATTCTTGCGCGTCAATGCACTTGATGTCGTTGACAAACGCGCCGCCGCGCACGTTGAGTGTTTGCGTGCGGACATTGAGCCCCATATCCATCGTGCCTTGCGGCAACGTATTGACGAGATCAATAAAAGTTTTTGCGGGGACGGTAGTCGAACCTTCTTCTTCGATCTTCGCGCCAATCCAACAGGTGATGCCAAGTTCCAAGTTGGTTGCGGCGAGTCGTAAACGCGATTGATCGGTTGCGACCAACACGTTGGCTAATACGGGTAAGGTGCTGCGTGAAGCAACAGCGCGGCTGACAATGTTCAAACCTTTAGCGAGATTTTCTTGTAAGCAAGTGACTTTCATTTTTTCTCCTCAAGGAATCGGTTCGCGCAGTATACAACAATTTTTTTGATCATTGACACGCGACTCGAAAAATCGGATTACCTGTTACCGTGTATTGCTATTTTTGATCACCATGCCATCACAGGGGATGCCGCCTCCGTTAAGTTAACGCTGGCGCAGGGGTGGCGGCGTCACCTGATCGAAAGGCAAAGATCAAAAACGGTGCGTTTCATGTGAAACGGCTAACGGGTGACGCGGGCTTTACGCCAAGCAGCGAAGCGTTCACGCCAAATTTTTTCCAGCTCGTCGGCTTCGCAACCGATGTGCTCGGCGTCACGCAGAAGTTCGTCCACTTCGGCGATGACCCGCTCGCGGCGGCTTTTGCGATTCTCAGCCGAAGACGGCGTTTGGTAGATATAGGTGCCACGCCCTTGTTGCGCGGCGATCACGCCCTCTTCAATCAGTTGGTTATAGGCGCGGGCAACGGTGTTAGGGTTGAGATTCAATTCGGCGGCGAGTTGGCGAACAGTGGGAAGTTGTTCGCCGATTTTGAGTCGCCCGCCTACGACGAGATGTTTGATCTGCGAGACGATCTGAAGATAAATAGATTCGCGGCGACGTGGGTTGAGGCGGATAAGCATGAATAGTATTGTATGGCGCAAAACCACGCCGTCAAGCGTGATGTTCTGCACTGGGGCGCGCGATGAAAGGCGGTATGATCGCTTGCGCTATGAAGCAACAAACTCGTTTGGTTGAACTCGCTCAGCTTTTTCTTAAGTTGGGCATCATCGGCTTTGGCGGACCGGCTGCCCACGTTGCCATGATGGAAGATGAGGTAGTGCGAAAACGAGATTGGCTAACGCGCGACCAGTTTATGGATCTGTTGGGGGCAGTCAATTTAATCCCCGGTCCCAACTCAACCGAAATGGCAATCCACATCGGTCTGCTGCGCGCCGGAGCTTGGGGCGCGGTGATTGCCGGTTCGTGCTTTATCTTGCCTGCCTTTCTCATCGTATTAGCCTTAGCGATGGGCTATGCCTCTTACGGCGCAACCCCGCAAGCCAACGCTTTTCTTTATGGGCTGAAACCCGTGATCGTCGCCATCATCGCGGTAGCGACAATCCGCTTTGGGCAAACGTCACTCAAGACCAAAACACTTTTCACTCTCGGCGCACTCGCCTTTGCTTTTGGCGTGTGGGGAGTTGTAGATCAACTCCTCATTTTGATCGGCGCAGGGTTGGCGATGCTTATTGTTTCCCGTGCAACGTTGGATAAAGGCACGGTCTTGCTCGTCGGCGTGCCATCCACGCTATTACAAATTACAAACGCAGTGACACTGCCACAGATCGCCGTCGTCTTTCTGAGAATCGGCGCGACCCTGTTCGGGAGTGGATATCTGCTCGTCGCCTATCTCGAACAAGAAGTAGTGATTAACAATCGTTGGCTCACACCCCAGCAACTCTTTGATGCAATAGCGGTTGGACAGTTCACACCCGGTCCGGTGCTGACGACGGCAACTTTCGTCGGCTATTTGATTCAGGGGATGCCGGGTGCCGTTGTGGCAACCGTCGCCATCTTCTTCCCTTCGTTCATTTTCGTCATCGCCAGTGGATTCTTCATCAACCGCTTACGCAATTCACCAGCCGCATCGGTGTTTATTAAAGGAGTCAACGCGGCGGTAGTCGGGTTGATCGGCGCAACATTGATCTCGCTTGGGCGCGCGGCGATGATCGATCCAGTCACTATCGTCGTGTGCCTCGCCGCCTTCATTGTCCTACTTCGATTCAAGATCGACTCGACATGGCTTATAGCGGCAGGCGGGATGATTGGATTGTTGTTAGGAGGAACTTCGTGACACAAACAACAAAACTTCCACGCAACGTTTGGATCGTTACCCTCACCAGCTTTCTCACCGACATCTCAAGCGAGATGATCGTCAATCTTCTACCGCTCTATCTCGCCAACGTTCTTGGCGTGAAGACCAACGTCATTGGGCTGATCGAAGGAATGGGCGAGACGACGGCAAGTTTGCTCAAACTTTTTTCGGGCTGGCTTTCCGATAAGCTACGCACGCGCAAATGGTTGACGGTGTTGGGGTATAGCCTTTCAACTTTTGCGAAACCATTTTTGATCTTCGCCAACAGTTGGGGCGTGGTGTTGTTCGTGCGGATGTTGGATCGCACCGGCAAAGGGATTCGCACTTCGCCGCGCGATGCGTTGATCGCCGACTCGATTGACGAGGCACAACGTGGCGCGGCGTTTGGTTTGCATCGCGCCGGTGACACGGCGGGCGCGGCGCTCGGTTTGCTCATCGCCCTGATCGTCGTCGCACTGGCGCAGCAAGCCGGTGAGGTTCAACTCACTGCCACAACATTTCAAACGCTGGTGATCATCAGCATTATCCCGGCGCTGCTCGCCGTCATCGCCTTAATTGTTGGCGCGCAAGAAGTAAAACTAAAAGTTTTAGGATCACCGCCAAAACTTTCGTTGGCTGGATTCGATAAACGATTCAAATTTTTCCTCGTCATCGTCGTCTTGTTCACGCTCGGCAACTCATCCGATGCGTTTTTGATCTTGCGGGCGCAAGACAGAGGGCTGTCGCTCACGATGATCATGGCAATGGTGTTGTGCTTCAATATCCTCTACGCCTTTATTGCAAGTCCGGCGGGAAAACTTTCGGATCGCATCGGAAGGAAGCGATTGATCCTCGCCGGATGGATCGCTTATGGGCTGATCTATTTGGGCTTTGCCCTTGCCGACGCAGGCTGGCAAGTGTTCGGAT
>JACRLA010000160.1 GCA_016215145.1 Chloroflexota bacterium | reverse complement strand
TCGGAATTTTTACCGGTGTTCTTCTCTTTGTCGCGCGGTTCATCTTCCACAACTTTCTTGGCGTTGTCCCACGCGCCACCGGCATTCGACATGAACACCGCCAGCAACTGACCGGAGACAATGATGCCCGCCAAGAATCCGCCCAAAGCTTCCACTTTGAGGAAGAGACCCACCAGAATCGGCGGTATCACCCCGAGAAGGGCGAGTGAAATTAATTCATTCTGCGCGGCGTTGGTCGAGATCGCCACCGCTTGTTTGTAGTCCGGTGGAATCTTGCCTTCTAACACGCCCGCTTTAAATTGTCGGCGCACTTCGGTCACGATCAGTCGCGCTGCGCGATTGACGGCGTTGATCGCCAACGACGAGAACATCCACGGCAACGCGCCGCCGAGCAACATGCCGATGAATACTTGCGGCACCGAGACGCGAATGCCCGTCGTAATTAATTGTTCGGCTAACGGAACTTTCAACGCCACTTGCGTCAACGTCACGTCGGTGATGAATGAGCCGAAGAGCGACACGGCGGCGATCACGGCCGAGCCAATCGCCACACCTTTGGTGATGGCTTTGGTGGTGTTGCCCACCGCGTCGAGCTGGCTCATGATCTTGCGCGCCTTGTCATCCAAACCGGACATCTCGCCGATGCCGTTGGCGTTATCTGAGATCGGACCAAACGAATCCATTGCTACGTTGTTGCCGGTGAGAGTCAACATGCCGATGCCGGTCATTGCCACGCCGTAAAGGATGAACGCTGTTTGCACACCTTCCACCGTTGCGCCGGGGTTTGCCTTGAGGATCGCGCTTACATCAAAACCCACAGTGAAAATTATGATTGACGAAAAGACCGTCGCGGCGATCACGATGACCGACCACACCGCGCTCTCATAGCCTTGCACCAAACCGGAGAGGATCGTCGTCGCCGGTCCGCCGTTCATCGAATGAACGATGTCTTTCACAGGCGCGCCGTGTGTGCCGGTGAAGAACTCGGTGACGCGGTCAATCAGAATAGCAAGCAACACGCCGATGGCAACCGCCAAAACCGGACGCCACCAACCGCCCGGAATATTTTGCAGATAGAAGAAACCGGCAATGCCGAACAACACCACCGAGATCGCCGCCGATGAAAGGAAGCCGTTGAAGATGGCTTTCATTGCGTCGCCGCCTTGCTCCATCTCAGGCGTCTTCACCAAATACGTGCCGATGATTGAAGACACCACGCCGATGCCGCGCACGATGAGCGGATACACGATCCACTCGCTGTTATGCGTCAACGATGTGAGCGCCAGACCCAAGATCAAACCGGAGACGATGGTCACTTCGTACGATTCGAAAATGTCCGCCGCCATACCGGCGCAATCGCCCACGTTGTCGCCGACGAGATCGGCGATGACCGCCGCGTTGCGTGGATCATCTTCTTCGAGATTCGCTTCTACTTTACCCACCAAGTCGGCGCCCACGTCTGCCGCTTTGGTGTAGATGCCGCCGCCGACGCGCATGAACAACGCCAACAGCGTGCCGCCGAAGCCGAAGCCTAACAACGCATCGGGCGCGGCTTTGCCGAGGAAGATAAAGATGATCGTGCCGCCGAAGAGTCCGAGTCCATCGGTGAGCATTCCGGTGATGGTGCCGGCGCGGTAAGCGATTCGCAACGCGCCGCTAAAACTCTTGCGCGCTTCAGCCGCCACACGCACGTTGCCTTCCACCGCCATCCGCATCCCGATCTGACCGACAGCAAGCGAGAAGCCCGAACCCATAATAAAAGCAAACGCGCGCCACAGACCAATATAGAGTTTCACTTGATCCGGACTCGCGCCAGCAAAATGTTCGGTCGCTTCTTTGGTGGGGTTGACGATGTAAACTGAAAAGAACAAGGCAACAGTCAACACGCCGATGAGGGGCAAGATAGATCGCAATTGCTTACCCAAGTAGGCATTTGCGCCTTCTTTAATCCAGCCCCACACCTCTTGCATTTTTGCCGTGCCTTTGTCCTCGCGCAAAATTTGCGAGCGCAAGAAAATGGCGTACAACAGACCGAGGATTGCCACACCCAACACCGTGTAAATGGCAATCTGTTCAAACTGGTTTAAATCTGACATTGAACTTTTTTCCTCTCTTGAATAGATTTTCTTATTAAGACCTCGCAAGAAGACCCGAAGGGTTTATGAAACCCTTCGGGTCTAGCGCGAGGTCTTTTAGGCAGAGACACAACTTGCCCCTCGTGGTCGAGGGGCAAGTGGATTTTACAGGCGGGGTGAGGATGTGTCAAGAAATTAAACAAAACTTCCGAAGTTTTCAAAACTTCGGAAGTTTATCATTACGCCAACATCTCGACCATTCCCGTATCTAAATCGTAGCGCGTGCCGACGATCATCAACTTGCCCTTCTTGACCTCCTCACCCAGAATTGCGTTTGCCTTCAACGCTTCCACAGTTAATACCGTGTTTGTCTTCACTGCGTTGTCTAACTTGTCCCCCGTTTGATTTTTCGATTTCTCGATTGCCGGTTTGATTGCCTGCACCAATGCTTCGATGTCACCCGCCGCGTGAGCGTTCTTCTCCACCGCATCAAGTGTCGCCGACACCGCGCCACATTTTTCGTGACCCATCACCACGATCAAAGGAATATGCAACTCCTCAACTCCGAATTGAATACTGCCTAACGCCGCGCGATCAATGGCGTGACCCGCCGTGCGGATCACAAACAGATCACCCAAGCCGCGATCAAACGCCAGTTCGGGCGGCACGCGCGAATCGACGCAACTGAAAATGATCGCAAACGGTTTTTGTCCCGCCGAAAGCGATGCGCGGCGATCTGTGCCTTGATTCGGACGCACCATCTTCGCCGCCACATAACGCGCGTTGCCATCTCTTAATAACGCCAATGCTTGATCGGCTGTCGGCGATGATGGTTCGGGTGTGGCGGCGGGGGCGGTGGGCGCAGGCAAACTCGCGCCGCCACACGCGGCAAGTGTGGTCGCGGCGGCAGCCGCTCCGGCGAATTGCAAAAATTCTCTACGTGATAGTTTGTTGTTCATATTTTCTCTCCTTGATGTTGATTGTATCGCTTTATCAAAAGAGAAAAAACTGCCGGGCATAGACAAAACCGAACAAAGCGATCCCGAACATGGTGGCGATGACGATGAAAGAAATTAATTTTGATGCGCGCCCTTCACGGGGCTGCCGACAACTCACTCCCAAACCCCAGCCTATCAACCACCAAAAAACGATCTCGCCGCCGATCTCGCTTGGGTTCACTGTGAGATGCAGAAGATAACCGATCATTCCGGCGATGACGCCGATTAGAAACCCGCTTTCTGATAGAAAGCGGGTTTCTGCGTTAAGCACGGTGACGCCGACAACTGCCAACAACCCGATCCAGATCATCAACCCGACCACGCCCAACTCAACGCCGATCTCCGTCCACAAATTGTGCGTGCGATCCATCACCGCGCCGAAGGGGATTAAAAATTTTTGGGCGTATTCCATAAAGCCCGGTGTGGCGTAATTGAGGTGCATGATCTCAAAGGCGCCCATGCCCCAACCTTGCGGGCGAAGAACCATCATGCGCCACGCCGTCTCCCACGCATATTGCCGCGTCTCAACCGAACCGAGATTTTTTACGAATCCCATTTGCCTCAACGCCTCTCCTAACGTCTCGCCGCCGAGTCCAATGATGAGAGTGAGGATTAAAGATGAAAGAATCAAAGATGAGGCGATCCATTTTGCTTCCTTTGAATCGAATCGCCACAACCAAAGCAACGATAACGCCAGCGCGACGAACCCGGCGATGAAGCCGCCCCGGCTATCGGTGGCGATGAAGCGATGAAGCAGATAAGTTGCCCGACGAAGAGCAGGGCGCAAAAAATTCGCCACAGTCGAACTTGAGATCGAAGTGACTCGATCAGGGTTGGCGGCATCACCATGATCAGATAGCCCGCAAAATAGTTCGGGTTGCCAAACGTCGAGAACACCACTTTGCCCATCAGCCACCAAGTGATCGGGTCACGGTTGATCGTTTGCAGCAAACCGTAGATCACCACCGGTACACTGGCGATAATGAAGAGGCGATAGAGTAAATCGGAGTTCTGCGATTCGCGTGTGGCGATGAAGGTGAGATAGGCGAGACTCACCAAACTTATTTTTGTGAATAGACCGAGTTGCCAATAAAAATTTCCCACAAGACTCAACTGCGGCAGAACCGACCAAATCATCGTCAACGCCATCCAACTCATCCACGCGATGAAGCGGATGGCAACAGGGCGCGGCAATCGCTCGCCATCCATTGCTTGCCTAATACGCAGCCAGTGAATCAGCACCACCGCCATTCCGATCAACGCGCCGAGTTGCAGCACCACCATCTTAGGGGCGGCGAAGGCGAGCGTGATGTAGGGGTCAATGATGACCGGGCAAATTAAAATAATCGCCGCGCTGACGATGAAGATGATGCGGTGGGAGAGGGACATCTGGAAATAAAAGAGGGGTGTAGCTTTGGGTTCATCTTCAACGGATGTCCTTACGGGCAAAACGGATAAACGGATGCGCTGCTGCTTCATCCGCTTATCCGTTTTGCGAAGCATCCGTTGAAGAGAAGATGAGATCGTCCTCTCTTAAATAACAAAACCTGATGATTTCATCAGGTCTTGTTTATCACATAGTCAAACATCAACTCGCAACAGAAGCGTAAAACATCAAAATCTGCGCGGCGAGTT
>JACRLA010000072.1 GCA_016215145.1 Chloroflexota bacterium | reverse complement strand
TCATTGCGAGGAGCGCTTTTTGCGACGAAGCAATCTGATAGCGAATCAAAAGGTGAGATTGCTTCGCAAAGTACGCTCGCAATGACGAGTTCATATCACTCACAGCACATTGTTTTACATTGCGTAGTTACCGGCGAATACTTTTGGGTGGGGGGCTACCTTGAAGCGATACACGGTGATCGCCGCATCGGGACACATCATGGCGCACAAGGCGCAGCCGGTGCATTTGCTTTGGCGATCTATTAATTCAACGGGGTGATAGCCGCGCGCGTTCAATCGTTCTGCCGCCAGAAATAAAATATCTTGCGGGCATGCCGTCGTGCATAACGCGCAACCTTTACAACGAGACTCGTCAACGACGATTCGACCCTTTGCCATTGCGACCTCCAGAGAGAGAATTATAGTGAGAAGTGACAACGAAAGGATAGTTCACTTTGTTAACTTGCTACAGTGTTGAGTGTCATACCGTACTATGACAATCTTCATCGTGTCTACCTTTCTACCTGTATACTTTCTTCATGTCCAACATTCTCATCATCACTCTTGCCTCTCTCATCTGGGGCGTGCTTCACTCGGTGACGGCGTCACACGCGGCGAAAGCGGCTGCCCAAAAATATCTGGGTGCGCGTCACGCCGATGGACTCTATCGCCTGCTGTATAACATTTTTTCTGTCGTCACTTTTCTACCGTTGATGGCAGTGGCAGCGATATTGCCCGATCAATCGTTGTATCGTTTCGCCGATCCGCTGATCCCGTTCACGATCTTGATTCAAGTGATTTGCGTGATCGCCGTTTTATTGGCAGTGATCCAAGTTGACCTGTGGAGCTTCGTGGGACTCCGCCAACTGCTGCGCTGGCTGGAGAGCGCAAACAAAACCGACTCACCTGCGCGGCTGATTCGCTCTGGCTTGTACGCTTTCATGCGTCACCCCATCTACTTCTTCTCGCTTGTGGCTCTGTGGCTCACGCCTGTGATGAGTCTCAACACGTTCACCTTATTCGTTTGTTTTACGATTTACTTTTGGGTCGGTTCGATCTTTGAGGAGCGCAAACTCGTCGCCGAGTTCGGTGAGGAATACAAACAGCAGCAACGTAACGTGCCGCGCATTGTGCCGTTTACAAAGTGGTGGAAGAAATAATCATTCCCACAAATCTGTACTCAAATACTTCAACCCCGAGTCGCACATAATCACCGCAATCGTTCTCCCTTTGTGAGTCGAGTTCAACAACTTCATTGCCGCCGCCACGTTTGCACCGGATGAAAAGCCCGCAAAGATTCCCTCTTCGCGCGCCAACCTTCGCGCGTAATGGATTGCTTCCTCGTCTTTTACGTTGATGTAGCCGTCCACATGCTTCGGATTCAAAAGTGGCAGCCGCATGGCGTATCCGCCGCCTTGAATACGATGGTTGGGGTTTGTGACGGCATCCCCTGAGAGGATCGCCGCGCCATCGGGTTCGACCACGTAACATTGGATCGCCGAATTAAATTCTTTGAACGCCATTGCGCATCCGGCAAACGATCCGCCCGTTCCGGCGAAATCGCAGAATGAGCGCGCGTGTTGCTGATCAAATTAAATTGATCGGCGCGGAAGGCGTTGCGTTCTTGGGTGATGCGCCGCGCCTCTTTCTCCACCAATTCCAGATCGCCACCCGACACTTGCCCCGGCTTTGAGTTGGGGAGTTGATTTACCAAGACAACTTCCGCGCCCAAGGCGCGCATCATCCGCGCCCGTTCCATCGAGTTGCCCTTCGACATCACGGCGACGAACTTGTAGCCTTTGACTCCACATACAATCGCCAAGCCGGTTCCGGTGTTGCCGCTCGTTAACTCGACCACCGTTTGACCGGCTTTTAATTTTCCTTCGGCTTCGGCGTCTTCGATGATCTGTTTGGCGATGCGATCTTTTTTAGAGAATCCGGGATTCAGATAATCAAGCTTCGCCAAAATTTTTCCGTCAACGTCTTTGGTGAGCCGCGTAAGTTCAACAAGTGGCGTGTTGCCGATGGCGTGAAGGGTGGAAGGTAAGAGAGTGTTCATAATTAAAAGGCGGCATCACCGTGAATCACGATGACGCCGCCAATCCGTAACGGCGAGTTTTAAACTCGCCCTACTTCAACGAATCACGATGACGCCGCCAATCCGTAACGGCAAGTTTTAAACTTGCCCTACTTCAGTGAATCACGATGACGCCGCCAATCCGTAACGGCGAGTTTTAAACTTGCCCTACTTCAACTGCGTAATCGCAAAATCATCAAACCGAACTTCGGCGCTTGCCTTATCAAACGTCAATACAAACAGACCCGCCAAACCACTCGAGTAAGTGTTGTCGCTCACCGAAGCGATCTTCTTGCCATCCACAAAGAGCGTTACGCCTGAAGGCGTGCAATCTGCACCCAAGCGATACGACGACATATTCTTGGCGATGTCTTTGGAGATCGCCCATTCGTTTTTCGCGTCGGTTAAAATTTTCGTATCGCCGTTGATCTTTCGGGCAATAGCATACGCGCCATCAATCGCTGCGCCGACATAATAAAAATTATTATTGTCTTGGTAGCCGCACACGAAACCAAAACTGGGCAGCGCAGTTTTATCGGCGCTCGTATCGCGCACCGACACTTCCAAGTGGACGTTAGAATAATTTTTGTCATCCGGCGTGGTAGACCACTTAAGCCACTTGGTGCGTTTCACCTTAAACACATACTCGCCATCCAAATACTCTGCCGAGCCGTTATCGTTGGTGTTGACTGACCAGCCGCTCTTGGAACTGGCGAAGTCATCCTGCGTCAAAGACTTCGAGACGGGCGCAGTGGTTGCCGCTGGCGCGGTGGTCGCCGCCGGTTTGGATGTGGGTACTTTTGCCGTTGTCGGCGTGGGCGCTTCGGGCGAAAGCACACTGCACGCTAACGCAGTTGAAACGAGTATCGCTAATACGATGAAGGGAGATTTGTTTCTCATTGGAGTAATCCTCTTTTCAAGATAGTATTGTATAAAGATTTTACAACGGCTTTGTGAAGATGCAATATAACTCCGGTAAAAGGTTAATCTATGACCCAACTCACTCGACGTAACTTCCTCAAACTCTCTGGCGGATTGGCGGCAACCGCCGCCGCGCTCGCCGCCTGTAAACCCCTCGGCGCCCCAACCGATTCGCCTCCTCCTACGGTGTCGCCGCCAACCACATCCCCAACCGCCATCCCAGCCCCAACCGCAGTGCCGATCAGCGAACAAACCATCACTCGCGCCCTGCGCCGATTAATGTTTGCGCCCAAGCCCGAAGACTACGCCCGCGCCAAACAGATCGGGCTAGAAAAATTTGTGGACGAGATGCTGGCTCAACCTTCGAGCGATGATCCAAGCGTCGCTTCCAAGATCAAAGGGTTTACCACGCTGACTCTCTCTCCGACAGAACTGGTGGAATACGACGTGGACGGCAAACGCCCCATACCCGGGCAAGAATTAATGAAAGCCACAGTGTTGCGCTCTACCTATTCGCGTTATCAACTCTACGAGATGATGGTGGACTTTTGGACAAACCACTTCAACATCTACATTCGCAAGAATCTCACAGGGGTCTTAAAGACGACAGACGACCGTGAGGTGGTTCGCAAATATGCTTTGGGCAAGTTCTACGATATGCTCTCGGCTTCGGCGCATAGTCCGGCGATGATGATCTATCTCGATAATTTTGAGAGCACCAAAAACAAACCCAACGAAAACTACGCCCGCGAAATTTTAGAACTTCACACGCTTGGCGT
>JACRLA010000071.1 GCA_016215145.1 Chloroflexota bacterium | reverse complement strand
CATGTCCGCTTCCGTAGCGAGTATGCCGACACTGGAGGAAGTTCCAATTGTGGCTGGCGGCGAAACCAGTGAATTAGAGCTGCCCGTCGCCTCGTCCTCGCCGCCGCCGATTTACACATCCGAACCGGCAGAAGTGTTAGACATCAAATTTGAAGAACTGGACGCTGCCTCAAAATCGCTCAGCACAAACGATCTCGATTCATTCTGGGACGAGGCAACGACGGAAGGCGAAGGGGGAAGTGCTCGCGCCAACGCGCTTTCGTTTGAACAAGCAACGAAGCTGGGCTTAGTCCCCAAAGAAAATCCGTAACCTACTCACCTGCGCGTGCGTGTGTTACAATTCCGCCCGCTTAATTGGGTCGTGGTGCAGGGGTAGCACAGAGGACTTTGGATCCTTTGACCGTGGTTCGAATCCACGCGACCCAGCTCACTGTTTCATTCAATGAAACCGATTCACATACAATGCGCGAAGCCCCTCACCACCGGCTTCGCGTATTTGTTTCTACACATCCAACCATCCTTCGGCTTCGCTCAGGACAAGTCTAACAACCGAACCATCTAACCACCCAACGTCGGAGTCCCCATGAATCTTTCAGTCATACTTCTCGCCGCCGGACAAGGCACGCGCATGAAATCCTCACTGCCAAAAGTTCTGCATCGCATCTGCGGGCAGCCAATGGCACAGTATGCGTTAAACACTGCGCGCCACATCACCGATCAAAAACCGGTTCTCGTGATCGGGCATGGCAGTGAGCAGGTGCGTGAAGTTCTGGGCGATCAATGTGATTACGTGATTCAATCGCCGCAGCTCGGCACGGGTCACGCCGTGTTGCAAGCGCGCGATCTTTTGCGCGCGCGCGGCGGGCGAGTGCTGGTGTGTTATGCCGACATGCCTTTGCTCACCCTCGACTCTTTTCAACGCCTCATCGCTCAACGCGACAACACCCTTGCCATGCTCACCGTCATCGCTCACGACCCACGCGGCTTCGGGCGCATCGCCCGCCAACCCAACGGCGACGTGCAAGCGATTGTCGAAGACGCGCAAGCAACGCCCGAACAAAAAATGATTCGGGAATTAAACGTCGGCGTGTATTCGTTCGACGCAGAATTTTTGTGGAATGAGTTGCCCAAACTTCCCCTGTCGCCCAAAGGCGAATACTACTTAACCGATCTCGTTGCGGTTGCCGCCTCTCAACACAAGCGCGTCGTCGCCATCACCACCGATGATCTGGATGAAGCCATCGGCATCAACACCCGCGTTCATTTAGCGGAATGTGAAACGGTGATGAGGAAGCGAATCAATCGGAGATGGATGGAAGCGGGCGTGACGATGATCGATCCCGCGACGACTCTGATCGAACCTTCAGCCGTTCTCTCGGCGGATGCCGTCATCTTGCCCAACACCCAGATCGTCGGGCGCACCGTCATCGGCGGCGGCACCGTGATCGGCCCCAATACCTACATCGCCGACAGCAAGATCGGATCACACTGTAAAATTTTCTCATCCGTCGTCGAAGAAGCCACGATGGAAGATCACGTTGAGATTGGACCTTATGCTCATCTTCGTAAAGGCGCGCATCTTGCCAACGGAGTTCATCTTGGCAACTTCGGCGAAGTAAAGAATTCTTATCTGGGTCCTGATGTAAAGATGGGACACTTCTCGTACATCGGAGATGCTAAGATCGGCGCGAACACTAACATTGGCGCGGGGACGATCACCTGCAACTACGACGGCGAAAAAAAGAACGAAACAATTGTGGGCGATGATGTTTTTATAGGAAGTGATACCATGCTCGTCGCGCCTATCACGCTAGGCAATCGCTCGCGCACCGGCGCGGGTTCTGTCGTCACAAAAAACGTCCCCGACGATTCGTTGGCAGTTGGCGTGCCAGCGCGGATACGGAAGAAATGAAACAATGAGACAATGAAACAATGAACAATGAGACAATGAGACAATGAACAATGAAGGACGCTCTTTTGGGATTTTGGAAATTGGGATTTGGGATTTTTAGGCATTGATGGACAACTTGCTCGTTGATTTTCTAATTACACTTTCTCTGATTGCCGTTGACGGCGTATTGGCGGCGGCGCGATCATCTTTCGTCAGCGCCAAACGCACCAAGCTCGATCAGATGATCGAAGAAAATGTGGATGGAGCATCCCTCGCCCGCCGGGTCGCCGAAGACTCAACGCGACTCATCCTCACCATTCGGCTCGCCCAAACACTGTGCCGCTTTCTGGCGGCGGGCGTCGCCACTTTAATTTTTGCGCCGTTGCTGGCTCAATTGTTATCATCCGTGCCGCTCATCCCCGGACTTGCCATGGCAATAGCAGTAGTGGTCATCACCGGCAGTGTCGCGGTGTTCGTGGTCGTCTGGGTTGAGATGGTTCCCGAATCACTCGTGCTGCGCGACGCCGAAGGATGGGCGATCCGATTCGCGCCCATGATCGCTGCGCTGGAATCATTTTTTTCTCCGTTGGTTAGGTTGTCGGTTTTCGCCTCCGGACTCGTCACGGTGCCGGTCACAGCCGCATCCCCGTGTATTCTGAAACGATTGATAATATCGTGGGTTTGATCTACGCCAAAGATTTACTGCGCGTGTGGCGCGAAGGGGCGACGAACAAAACTCTGCGCGATCTTTTGCGCCCGGCGCATTTTATCCCCGAAGCGAAAGCCTTAGACGAGCTGCTTGCCGAATTGCAGCAGCAGCGCATCCACATGGCGGTGGTGGTAGATGAATATGGCGGCACGGCGGGGTTGGTGACTCTGGAAGACATCGTCGAAGAGATCGTCGGCGAGATTCGTGATGAGTATGACACGACAGAGGAATCGCCGTATCAAAAAATTAATGATGATGAATATATTTTCGACGGCGGGATTAATATTAATGATGTCAACGAACTGCTTGATCTTAAACTTCCCAGTGATGATGCCGACACCATCGGCGGTTACGTTTATGGGCAGTTGGGGCGTGTTCCCGCGTCCGGCGATCAATTAACCGAAGACAACGTGGTGATGGAAGTTCAGCACGTCACGGGTCGGCGCATTCGCAAAGTGCGCGTGCGCAAACTGCAGCCCGCGCCGAAAGAAGAGGATGAGGATCAAACCGATGAACGATGATATTAAAGAGTTGCTGATCTCTCGCGCGTTGACGGTGCGTGCCTGGGCTTACGCGCCGTATTCCAAGTATCAAGTGGGCGCGTCGTTGCTTGCCTCCTCGGGGAAAATTTATGACGGGGTGAATGTCGAGAACGCTGCATACCCTTCAACTATTTGCGCCGAACGCACGGCGTTGGTGAAAGCGATCTCCGAAGGGGAACGGCAATTTGAAACGCTGGTGGTCGCCACTGAAAACGGCGGCAGCCCCTGTGGATCATGTCGGCAGATGCGTGCCGGGTTCGGACTCGATCTCACAATCTTAATTGTGAATGCTGAAGGGAAGTTGGTGCAAGAGACATCGCTGAAAGAATTGTTGCCGCAAGCGTTTACGCCAGCGAGTCTCAAGTAACTAATCGAGAATGACCATTCGTTATATTCCTCCCGCACTCGCCGCTATTGCGCCTGATGGCAATTTGACTCCGCGACAAAAACGGAGATTTCTAATTGACATGAGTCTGCGAAAGCAAAAACCTGGTACCGGGAGTTCGCTAGAATTTTTGCAACAGAGAACCGCAGATTATTCATATCCTGATCTACGCGAGTTTTTAAAAGACATCAAGTGGGCAGTGATCGGCACTGTCGCCACTCGTGCCTATATGGCGGAACGCGTTACGCAAGGTTTGGACATTGTTGTATTGCACGAAGATGGCGAGAAGGTTGTTCAACATCTTGTTATAGCGGGCTATTCGATTGTTTCAAAATTGGAAATCTCTGGTTATCAACTTTGCTCGTCAGATCAAAACGCCGTCAATGTTTATTTTGGA
>JACRLA010000036.1 GCA_016215145.1 Chloroflexota bacterium | reverse complement strand
GCGTCGCGGATGTACCACGAGTCGTAATCGCCTGCCGGTCGTTGAAAGTCGGCGTGATGTTCGCGGACGAAGGTGATAAATGAGTCGAGCGACCGCCATTCGTTTGCCGGAAGATCAGCGCACAACTTTAAGATCAACGCTCGCGCCGCCAACGGATCGTTGCGCCACGATCCGGGTTCGGGCTTAAGTGATGGGACGTGAAGCAGATCGTTCCAGCGATTCGAATCACGCCAGGCGATGGCGAGTGTGCTGAGTTGCGCCGCGCGATCTGCTTGCATGAACGGTTTTGCTTGTTCGGGATCGACTCGTAGATCGTCGCTGATCATTTTGAGATCGGTTAATAGCGACATGAGCAGGTGCAGCGCGGGGTGACGCAAGAAGCGAGAAATTTTTTCGGGGTCGGGGATTTTGCCGGGCTTAAGTTGAAGAGCGGCGAGCACGGTGACGGCGTCATCGGCTAAACCGACGTTGGCAATTTGGGAAGCCGAGTCGGCGTCAATAGAGGTCGAGACGGCTTCCGCAGGATTCGGCGGCGGCGCGGTAGGGACATCCGGCAAATTAGGCATGAGATCACTTGGGATGAAAAAAAATTCTTGCGGTCCCGAATCACTTTCCATAAACGCCCGCCCGATCACTCCGTTGAAAAAAAGTGACTCGGTTGCATTCTGCGGATTCTCCCACGGCTTCTCGCGGGCGAGGGCGACGGGACCGAGCGGGCGCACATCGCCGTAGCGCCGCGAGAATGCGGCGACGGGCGCGCGACCTTGCGAGGCGATAAGATGTTTGAGGGCGGACTCGGTTTGATCTTTGAGGGCGAGTTGTTCGGGCGAAATGTTTTCGTTGAGGGCAGAGGGCAGAATGCGATAGAGCAGAAGTTCAACCGTCTCGTGACTCTGTAACGCTTGCGCCAGTTGCGTCGCCGCGGCGCGGGCATTGGGCGCGTTGAGTTCGATGCCCGCTTGCGAGGCGATGGCGCGCAGCAGAACTAAATCGTAATCGAGATAAGTGGCTTCGAGAGTCGGCATTTCTTAGTGAAAAGTAAAAAGTGATCAGTGAACAGTGATCAGTAATTGGTAATTAGTTCGTCAGGCAATCGAATCACTGAATCACTGAGCAAAACATTATGAGCGCACTGAAAAGAAAATTCGCGCCGATGAACTGTCAGTGACATCAGCCGTTTCAGTGCCTCAGTGGTTCAATGGGTGAATTAATCATCTGCCACTTCACCCTCTCGACACCCCCTTCAAATTCTCTCGCATGATCTTTGTACTCGGATTGTTCGGCGCATACTTCTCCATGATTGCCAATGCCCGTTGATAATAAGCGCGAGCGTTCTGTAAATCGCCTGTGTCTTCATACACCAAACCGAGGTTGTTGATAAGCGTAGCGACATATGGATGATCAACTTTCTCAAAGATGGTAAGAGCACGTTCGAAAGCAGCGCGGGCGGCAGGCAGGTCCCCCATATCCCGATATAACATGCCGAGGTTGTTAACGAATGTTGCAACTTGAGGATGCTCTACGCCGAAAGATTTTTCGCTAATAGCGATGGCGCGTTCAAAGGCGGCAAGAGCGGCAGGCAGATCGCCCATTATGTGATGCACACTTCCGAGGTTGTTGACATATGTTGCAACTTGAGGATGCTCTACGCCGAAAGATTTTTCGCCAATAGCGATGGCGCGTTCAAAGGTACTGCGCGCGGCGGGCAGGTTGCCTATGTCTTTATACACCATACCTAGATTGTTCACAGCTCTAGCGACGTTGGGATGATCTGCGCCAAAAGTTTTTTCGTCAATGGCGAGGGCACGTTCAAAGGCGGCGCGGGCAGCGGAGTAATTGGCGATCGCGTTGAAATGACAGCCTGTCTCATTGAACAAAATTCCTGCTTTCTGCGATCCTCTAGATTCAGCGTGTTCTGCTAACGTTTGCAAGTGCGCAAAGTACGGCCCCATAACTTTAGGCAGGCCTGCTTTATTGATCTTTCCTGCTTCATCGTCTACCACATTTTCCATCTGCGTCGCATCATCATCAGGTGATGTGGCGCGTAAGCGAGAAAATTCTTGGGCGAGGCGATGAATGATTGGGCGTAGTTCAACATCAAGCGTCACTAACCCAACGTTGCTCAAAACATGAAGGGCATCAATTATTTTTTTGTCGTCGTCCACATTAGCGGCGGTTGCTAACACTTCACGCGGCAGTGGCGTGGCGGGGGCGCAGTGGGCGAGGAGGTGGAAGATTTGGAGAGGGAGGGATTGGATGTCAGAGGTCGGAGGTTGGACGTTGGAATCTGAAGGCTGGAGATTAGAGATTGGAGATTGGATGTTTGAAGTTTGGAGTTGTTTTTTTATTTTTTCATAACTCAACTCAAACGTAGCAATTACATTCGGCGTGTGATCGGTGGGCAGTGATTCGTGTTCGCTTAACCAATCGCCGAGCGAGTCGTGCAAGAGCGATGAAGATCGTTGCCGCAGTTCGCTGAGGTATTGCGCGGGCGTGAGGGCGTAGTGCGCTATGTATGCGCCCGCGCAGTGCAAGGCAAGCGGCAGATCGCCTAACGACTCGGCGATGGTGTTTGCGTTTTGATCATCGGCAAAATCTTTAGCGCGCGTCTCATTATTTTGCGCCAGCAAACGCAAACTGTCGGGGCGATCCAACTGTGGCAGATGGATGAGGTGCGGGGTGAGTGACGGCGACCACGCGCCGCGACGGGCGGTCACCAGCAAACGGCACGCGCCGCCGATGACACTGCGCCACTGCTTCACCACTTGTGGGTCTTCGGCATTATCCATGATGATCAAACGGGCGATGGGTTTGCGCCATTCGCTCAACACCAAATTCACTTTCTCGGTGTGCGGGCGCGAATCAAAATCATTCAACGGCAAACGACCATCACCCCCGCACTGAGCGATCTCCAACGAAATATCCGAGATGAGGCAATTGAGGAAGAACACGCCGCCGGGGAAATGTTTGGCGTAACGATGACCGAGTTCGATAGATGTTTGTGTTTTGCCCATGCCGCCCGGCGCGGTCATCACCACCAATGCGGACTCGTTTGATAATAGCGTGGCTAGCTCATCCAACATTTTGACTCGACCCACAAACAGCGGATTGCGCGCGGGTAAGCGCGATCCTTTAAGTTCAACATTTGGCGGCAGTTGATAAATGATGTTGCCATACATGTTGCCGCCGATGGCAACGCCACCCGCGCCCGCCGCTACGCCGCCGTGTGAGGCAATTGCACCTGAACCGCTGTTGGTGATCGTCATGGTTTAAACCTTTGAACGCTGATGACGCCGAACTTCGCTGACGCAGAGCGCGCTGATTCTTTATTAGACGTTTTCGGAAATAGACAGGACTGTTGTAGTTTTGGCACTCTAATCCGCTAACAAACATTGTTCTGAACTTTGACCGTTAGCGCGTGTGCGACTCCCATGTGTCCATGCAGAATAATGGTTGGGATCAGAAAAATGCTAAACAGCGGATTAGAAAACTGTCTCTCCCACTACTCTGAAATTGAAAAGATCTATTTCCGATCAAATCCACTGATTACTAATTACTGATTACCGATCACTACCCATTGCGTTATTAACTGCGAGTGCTCAATTACTAATTACTACTTACCAATTACGTAATGAGTTGCACCGCCCCCGCCATCATCTCCGCTTCCACCGTGCGCGTGTTCACTTCGTAGGGCGACCACAGTTCGCCATCAGTGTGAATCGGTAGCGCGCGATCTGCTTCGAGACGAATCTTTTTAAACGTGCCGATGGTCACTCGTTTGTCGGTGACGTGCGTGCCGTTCATCACTTTGGGAATCAATTGCAAGATGCTGATGCGGCTGATGTGTTTGATGGAGACGTAATCGAAAATGCCATCATCTATTTTAGAAGCGGGCGTGGTCATAAAGCCGCCGCCTTCGCGCGGACCGTTGCCAAAGGTGAACATCAATATATCGCGCTCATCCATCGGTTGGTCGTCAATCCAAATTTTCATGTGCGATGATTCGTAATCTTGGGCAACCGTGCGTAGCGTGGCGGTGAGATACAAAATGAAACCGTAGAGTCCGGTGATCTTGCGACTCATAATGTTGATCTTGCCGTCGAAACCAATGCCCACGGTGTTGTTCCAATACTCAAGGCGGTTGTTGTTGTCGCGGATCGTTCCCACGTCCACCGGATGCGCCGTGCCTTTAAAGACTCGCGCCATCGCTTGCATCGGATCCATATTGACTCCACCGGCGTAAGCGAAATCGTTGCCCGTCCCAATCGGCACGATGCCAAGTTTGGGGCGATGATTCGGCGCGACGCGCATCAGACCGTTGATCACTTCATGCACTGTGCCATCGCCGCCCATCGCCACAACAATGTCGTAACCGTCTAACCCGGCTTTCGCCGCAAGGTCGGTAGCGTGCGTAGGATGTTCCGTGCCGACCCAATCCGCGCCGCCATGCTCCTCCACAACAGCGCGCAAATCCGAAGCCTTCTGCCCTGAACGTCCCCGATCCGAATTGGGGTTGAAGATGAGTTTAATTTTTGACATTTGGTCTCCTCATTAATCGAATAGTCGAGTCATCCGTATTGCGTATTCCGTCTTATACGCACTACGCAATACGTCTCACGCATCACTCCTCACGCATCATGTTACCCCGCTATTTTATATCAGGTTGCCTAATAAAATGCTTGTGCTATACTCATTTTTGATGAACGAATTTTCTGTGAATCGCTGGCG
>JACRLA010000481.1 GCA_016215145.1 Chloroflexota bacterium | reverse complement strand
TCGTCGCGCAATTTAGGTTTAAAGAATCTCGCTTTCATTCGACTCGGCTTGGAGATGACCGAGATCAAAGAGTTGATCGGCACGGGCAAAAAGCAAATTACGTTCGATCAAGTGCCGCTCGAACCTGCCGCCGCTTACGCCGTCGCCGATTGCGACGTGCCTCTGCGCCCCTACCCGAACTTGAAGAAGGAGATGGAAGAGAAGCAAGGCACGAAGTTGTTCGAGGAGATCGAACTACCGTTGATCGAAGTACTGGCAGGTATAGAGATGAATGGCGTGACGGTAGACACCGAGTATCTGGGCGAGATGTCAAAGCAACTCGATAAACAGATCGCTTCGCTCGAAAAGAAAATTTACAAAGCGGTCAGCTACGAGTTCAACATCAACTCGACTCAGCAACTTGCCAAAGCGTTGTTTGAAGATCTAAAACTTGAGCCGCCCGAATCATCGCGCAAAACTGCGGCGGGCAAATACTCCACCGCCGCCGACGTACTGGAAGAGATGCGCGAGAACAACCCCATCATCGCCACGATCTTGGAACATCGTGAGATCGCCAAACTCAAATCTACATACATTGACGCGCTGCCCACATTCGTTAATCCCGAAACAGGTCGCGTGCATACGTCTTACAATCAAGCGGGCGCGGTCACCGGGCGGCTCGCTTCCTCGAATCCGAATCTGCAAAACATTCCCATCCGCACCGAGCTGGGTCGTGAAGTGCGCCGCGCTTTCATCGCGCCGCGCGGGCGCCGGTTGGTCGCCGCCGATTACTCGCAAGTAGAATTACGAATCGCCGCGCACTTCGCCCAAGATAAATTTTGGCTGGATGCTTTCGCGCGCGGTGACGACATCCACGCCGCAACCGCCGCCGCCGTTGGCGGCATCCCCTTGAATCAGGTGACGAAAGATCAACGCCGCAACGCGAAGGCGATCAATTTTGGATTGTTGTATGGCATGGGCGCGTTCAGTCTTGCCAAGCAAACCGGTCTCACTCTGGGCGAAGCCGAAGAGTTTGTGCAAAAGTATTTTGCCGAATTGCCCGGCGTGAAAAAATATCTTGAGGAAACAAAACGCAAGGCGGCAACGGATGGCTACGTAGAAACATTGTTGGGTCGTCGCCGTTACTTCCCTTTGCTCAGCAAAGCGGGAGTCTCGCGCGAAGAACACGCCATCCGCGCCCGCTACGAGCGTGAAGCCATCAACGCGCCGGTGCAAGGCACAGCATCCGACATCATCAAAATCGCCATGCTGCGCCTCTCGCACGAGTTAAACAAAAAAGTTCCGTCGGCGAAAATGATTCTACAAGTGCATGACGAATTGGTTTTTCAATGTGACGCCGACGATGTAGAAAAAACTGCCGCGCTGGTTAAGAAGATCATGGAAGGCGCATTTAAACTCGACGCGCCGTTGGCGGTGGATGTGAGGGCGGGGAAGAATTGGGATGAGATGAAGGGGGTATAATTTTAACAACATACATTAGGCATTGAGTGTAAGGAGTATCTATGTATCCGAATATCAGCATTGAGTTAATAAGACAAGTTGATACGTTAAGCATTGATCAGCAATTACGCCTCGCCATCTATTTACTAGAAAAGGCGCGAGTAACAGTACGCCCTCGACAAAAAAAAACCGCTCTTCGCGCTTTTGGATTATTGGCGAACTCATCACCTGCACCTTCTGATTCTCAAACACAACATTGGCTTAATGAACGCCGCACGGAGAAATACGGTTAATGCGCGTCTTGCTTGACACCAATGTAGTGCTGGATGCTTTGCTCAAACGAGAGCCTTGGGCTAATGCGGCAAAGTTGCTTTGGGAAGCAAACGACGACGGGCGCATTACGGGTTATTTAACTGCCTCTACACTGACCGACATCTTTTATATCGCGCGTAAATCTTCGGGGAACGTTATTGCCCGCGACGCGATTAAATTATGTTTAGAAGCATTTGAAATCTGCGCTGTAGATCGCTCTGCGTTAGAGGATGCAATCGCACTAACAGGAATTGATTTTGAAGATAATTTGCAAATCGCCTGTGCAGCGATTTCAAATGTTGAGGCAATCGTCACGCGGAACAAGGATGATTTTGCAGAATCGAAAATCCAAGTACTCACCCCCGACGAATTGCTAAAAAAACTGTCTGCAAAATAATAAACGCACGCGCACGAGTTGGTAGGGCAGAAAACGTGAAATGAACAAGATATTGGTGCGAGAACTCATAGAGACAGATTGTGAAACAATCTCTCGCGCCTTTGCCGCACAAGGGTGGAACAAGCCTCTCTCCAAATATCTTCGCTATTTAGAAGAAAGTCTTGAAGGTAGAAGAACTGTTCTCGTCGCAGAGTATCAGAATCAAGTTGCAGGTTACGTCACTATTGTTTGGGGATCGGACTATCCTCCATTCAAGACATTGCAGATTCCAGAAATAGTAGATTTCAATGTGTTGATCAAATATCGCCGTCAAGGAATTGGCAGAACACTTATGAATGAGGCCGAGCGGCGTATTGCCACAAACCACAAAACCGTCGGCATCAGCGTAGGCTTAACCTCAGATTACGGCGCGGCGCAAATCATGTATGTCAAAAGAGGTTACGTACCTGATGGGCATGGTATCTCTAAAGACGGGACAACTTTAAATTTAGGATCGCACGCCATAGTTGATCATGATCTAACTTTACACTTAACGAAAACCTTAAGTGACTAACGTTTCCAACTTTCGATGAAAACAACACATATCTTCCTCGCCCTCACCTTCATCCTCTCCACCCAAACTCCCGAACCGCCTCAACCCAAACCCGACCCGCGCTTCGGCGCAGTGGAATCCTATTACGCGCCGCACATCGCCAAACAAGCAAACATCGGTTGGGATCGGATGATCATCAACTGGTTTGCGCGGCAGCCCAACGGCGATCATCAGTGGAATGTCCCACCTGAAGAAAAAGAACGCATCGCCGCCGCCGAAAAAGACGGGCGCGAGATCGTCGCGCTGTTAATGAGCACGCCACACTGGGCAACCGATGGCAAACCGGCTGTCGGCGTCCCGCGCGGTTTATATCTTGCGGTTGATAATCCGGGAAATTTGTGGGCGAACTTCGTGCGGCGCATCGTCAAAGAATACAAAGGGCGCATCACACACTGGATCATCTGGAATGAACCCGACATTGCACTAGAAGATTTCGGCGCGCAATTCGAAGGCACGGTGGAAGATTATTATCAGCTCGTCAAAGTCGCCTACCTCGTCGCTAAAGAAACTGACCCCGATGCCGTCATCCATCTCGGCGGCATGACCTACTGGCACGATCTCGCGCGTGGTCGCCCACCCTATCTCCAACGCTTTCTCGACGTTGCGCTCAAAGACGACACGGCAATCAAAAATAATTTTTACTTCGACGTTTTCACCACGCACATCTACTTCCGCACCGAAACCGTCGCCGACATCATCCGCTTCTATAAACAAATGATGTGGCAATACGGAATCAACAAATCAATTTGGTTGAACGAAACCAACGCCGCCCCGTACGACGACCCGCGTTTTCCGGCGAACCCTCTGGTGCGCGTCACCATGAATCAACAAGCGGCATTCATCATTCAAGCCACCGCCCTCGCGTTGGCGGCGGGCGCAGAACGCATCGCCATTTATAAATTGTTTGACGAAACAGCCTCGGCTCCCGGTTACGAGTCTTACGGACTCTATCGCAATGACGAATCACCGCGCCCGGCCGCCTACGCCTATCGCGCCGTCACCACGCATTTTGCCCGCACTCAATCCGCCTACATCTTCACGCAATACGACTATCACCTCGCCACTCTTAATCGCCAAGACGGAATCACTCGCGTCGCCTGGTCACGCATCGGGCGCGAAACGAAAATTAATCTCTATCTCGGCGCCACCGCCAAACTTTACGATCATCTCGGCAGAGAGCTCCCGACCCAACAAAATGGATACACCACCCTCACCCTGCCCGCAGGCGAATGTGAGATGGGATACGGGATATGTGATGTCGGCGGCGCACCGTTGATCGTGGTGGAGACTTTCGCCGCGCCCGCCCCGACTCCTATGGGGCTGCCGACTCTGCCCCCTCTGCCAACTGCCACACCCACACCCTGATCACCAGAAAGCGGGTTTCTTGGAGAAACCCGCTTTCTCGCCACCTCTTGCCAAATTTCTTTTTCGTTATATAATGGTGTCGTAAATACACTTTTAGAAAGATCGTTTACACTTAACCAAAAGGAGATACACCATGCTTGGCATCCAATACATCAAAGTCAGCCCAACCAATCACATCATCCATTATCAAAATGGCAAAGCCGCCCACAGCGGCGTCGGGCTAGCCTTCTTCTACTACGCCCCCATCTCATCGGTTGCCATTGTGCCGGTAGGCAGCGTGGACGTGCCATTCATCTTCAACGAGATGACGGCAGACTTCCAACCGATCACCGTGCAAGGGCAACTCACCTTTCGCGTCAACGACGCCGAGCGAGTCGCTTCGTTGCTGAACTACACCACGACGGTGAACGGCGCGCAATATGTCTCGCAAGACCCGGACAAACTGCCGCAGCGCGTGATCAACATCACCCAAGTGCTGACCCGATCCGAAGTGGGCGCGCGCCCGATGCGTGAAGCGATTCGATCTTCGGACGCGGTTGCCGCCGCCGTAATGAGCAAACTCAAAACGAGCGAAGAACTTAAATCACTTGGCGTAGAAGTGTTGACACTCTCGATCTTGGCGATCAAACCCACGCCGGAAATGGCGCGCGCCCTCGAAGCCGAAGCCCGCGAAGAATTGTTGCGCCGCGCCGATCAGGCAATCTATGATCGCCGCAACGCTTCGGTGGAGCAGGAACGGCGCATCAAAGAGAACGAACTCAACACCGAGATCGCCGTTGAAGAAAAACAACGGCAGATTCGTGAAGCCAAAGTGGAAGCCGACTTGGCAGTGGAAGCCAAAGAACAACAAGTGCGCGAAGCCAAGATCAAAGGTCAGATCAAAGTAGAAGAAGATCGCAAGCAACTTGTCAGCGCGCAAGCCGAGAACGTCCGCGCCGAAGCCGACGCGCAGAGCTACACCATCGAAGCCTCACTGCGACCCTTGCGCGATCTGGACGCGAACGTTTTGCAAATGCTTGCCATCCAAAATACCGATCCGCGCATTATGGTAAGCCTGGCGATGAAAGAGCTCGCTCAAAACGCCAGCAAGATCGGCAACCTCAACATATCGCCGGAATTGCTTGAGACACTTATGAAAAAAAGTAAATAGTAAATAGTAATTGATAATTGACGAAACGAAGTGCAGAGTCCCCGACTTCGCGCAAAATCGAAGATTCCGCACTCCACCCAATTACTAATTACCAATTACTCATCATGGACTACGAAAAGATCATCCTCGTCACCCGCAAAACTCGCCTCGAAGGTTTGATCGAGCGTTTCAACACACGCGGACAGGCAAAGTTCTACATTGAACACAGCGGCGGCGACTTTGCCTTCT
>JACRLA010000477.1 GCA_016215145.1 Chloroflexota bacterium | reverse complement strand
TTATCGCCGTTACGCACGACGACGAAGTTCGGCAACAGTTTCCCGTTTTTCTCAATCGGAAAATAACGTTGATGTTTCTTCCTCACCGAGATCAATACATCGCGCGGCAATTCCAAATACGATTCGTCGAACGAGCCGAGCAGCGCCGTTGGTCTTTCAACCAAATTCGTTACCTCACCCAACACATCTTCATCGGTGATCGTGCCGCCGACTTTCGCCGCCAACTTCTTCACTTGCTTCAATACTTCTGCGCCACGTTTAGCAGAATCAATTTCGATCTTCGCCGCACGCAGAGTCTTTAGGTAAGTGTCCGCGCTCTTGATCTTGATCGCGGGCGAACCGAGTGGACGTAGACCATGACTCACATTACTTGACTTCACACCCGCATAGTCAAACGGGATCACAGTCGCGCCGAGCATCGCCACGAGCCAACGCAACGGGCGCGAGAACGAAACGCCGCTCCCATTCCAACGCATCGCCTTCTCGAACTTAATCGCGGCGATCATCTTGGGCAGCAAATCACTCAACACTTCACTCGCGGGCTTGCCCACTTCGCGCACGACGGCGACCACGTAGTTGCCGCCATCCATCGCGCGCTTCTCCAGCGATTCAACCGGAACACCTTTCCCTTTGGCAAAACCTTGCGCCGCCGGAGTCGGATTCCCCTGCGCGTCGTAAGCCCGATCCGCTGAAGGTCCCTTCAAAACTTTTTCGATGTCAGGTTGACGCGCGATCACTTTTTTGATCAACAGACTCACACGACGCGGTGTGGCGAACACTTTAACCTCACCGTGACTCAGCCGCGACTCGGCCAACATCTTCGGGGCAACTTCGTTCAACTGCGCCACCGCCGATTCCACATCCGCCGAGGGCAACTCCTCAACGCCAATTTCCAATAACAAAGTTTCAGGTTTGGTTGTCGGCGTCACCTTGCGTTTTCCAATTTCCAACTTCTTACTTTCATCTCTCAACATCGGAAAGCCCAACGCCTCACGCTGCTTCACGTACGACTCGGCAACCGCGCGCGCCAGATTTCGCATCTTGCCAAAATACGCCGCGCGTTCGGTCACGCCAATCGCGCCGCGTGTGTCGAGGATGTTGAAAGTGTGCGAACACTTCAAGACATAATCATGCGCGGGCAACACCAAATTTTTTTCGAGCGCGGACTTTGCTTCGGCTTCGTAATTGATAAACATCTCGTGCAAGCGTTCCACGTCGGCGGCTTCAAAATAGTATGTGCTGTGTTCCTGTTCACTTTGCAGATTCACGTCGCCATACGTCACGCGGTTTGTCCATTGGATGTCGCGGAAGCTGCTGACGTTTTGCAAAGCGATAGCGATTCGCTCCAAGCCGTAAGTGATCTCCACCGAAACGGGATCGCAGGGGATGCCGCCGGACTGTTGGAAATAAGTGAACTGCGTGATCTCTTGACCGTCGAGCCACACTTCCCAACCCAAGCCCCACGCGCCGAGCGCGGGCGACTCCCAGTTGTCTTCGACGAATCGAATATCGTGTTGACGCGGGTTAATGCCCAACGCTTCGAGCGATTTGAGATAGAGTTCTTGCGGGTTGCCGGGATCGGGCTTAAGAATCACTTGATACTGATAATGTTGCTGCAAGCGATTCGGGTTTTCGCCGTAGCGTCCATCGTCGGGGCGAACCGAGGGTTCGACGTAAGCGACGTTCCACGGTTCGGGACCCAGCACGCGCAAAAATGTGGCAGGGTTGTATGTGCCTGCGCCTACTTGATGGTTATAGGGCTGCCAGATCAAGCAGCCATTCTTTGCCCAAAAGTTTTCGAGGGTGATGATGATTTGTTGAAAGGTAAGAGGTTGAGTCATTTAAATTAGCCACGAATTACGCGAATGTTCGCGAATTTATTTTCCAAGTTCATTGCGACAACGCAATAAAAAATCTTCAATCGCTTGTCGCGTTTCAATCGGCACTTGAAGCGGCAACGGACTTTTTTCGTAAGCCGCATTAAGTTTCGGCTCAAGTGATTCTATCTCTGCCAAGTATGGAGCGTCGTCGCCCAAGAACGCTGCTTCACCGTTCACTTTGAGTGAAACAAGATCGTTGATAGACGAAAGGTTGAAGCGATCATTGAGGCGCAAAATATTTGGCTCAATCTCGCCTGTTTCCAGCGCATGAATACCCGTTAGCGCAACACGGTATTGATACAACAAACCTTTGACACGCTTTGTGCCGATGTTGTTATAAAGTTTTTCTTGATTGGTGAAAAAGCCGCGATAGTGATGATACACGCGGCGCGTAATCAATCCTGACGACAACGCTTTTAATTCTTCATGCCATTTCGAGGTCTCAACGACTAACGGCGACAATAATTGCTCCAGCACATAACCATTGCCCTTTAATGCCAAACGTAAAAACTTACCAATGTCGTGCGAGACAAAATCCATTTCAGGAAAAACATTTTTATCTAGCGCTGTCACCGTTATATCAGCCAGATCCATCCCGCCTTCGTTCAACATCGAGACAATCAATGCACGCGTGGGCAATACATGCGAGACGCGCAAATCGTAATCACCATCATCACTTGGGAAGCCATAGAGATCGCCACCGCTTAAAGCGGCAAAGACCACAGGATATGCCAAGTGAGATCGCAGAAATTGAAGTAACCGCGAATGATCGGCTCGCCAATCACGAGAAGGTCGCATACTTTTATTAGTGTTTCTTCGTGCGCTTCGTGGATCAATTAATCCGTCTCACCAACTTCACAAACTCCGCGCTTTTAAGTTGGCGTTCAAGGTGAAAATTAATCGCCCTCTGCATTACGCGCTCTAATTCTTGATGAACCGTTACGCTTAATTTTAATTCGCGCAGTGACTCGTAGGAATTATTCTGCATAAAGCGCAAAACCTTGAGCGCATTAAGCGAAATGGGAAACGCGCCCACGTAATTCTCGCCACAGCGCGGGCAGATCACGCCGCCTTCGGCAGGGTTGAAGAACTGATCTTCGGCGACGATCTCTTCCCCTTTGACCACGCAATGAAAAAGCTCCGGTTGATAACCCGACATGCCCAGCAATTGCAATTCGTAATAGCGCGTCGTCAACTGCAAATCACTCGACTCGCACAACCAATCCAACGCGCGGGCGAGCAAATCGTAAAGAGGCAAGTTCTCGTAATCGTCGGGCGTGAACTTGTCAATGAGATCCGCGCAATACGATCCATAACTGGAGCGCAGCAAATCCTCACGCAGTGGGCGATACGATTCTACCGTCTCGGCTTGAGTCACGATGTCCATGTCGCGCCCCTTCGCCACCAACAACTTCGAGCGCGTATAAAGTTCCAAGTGCCCTGCTTTGCGGCTGGCAGGTTTGCGAATGCCTTTCGCTAACGCGCGAATTTTTCCGAATTCGGGCGTGAACAGAGTCAAAATGCGATCCGCTTCGCCGAAATCTTTGCGCCGCAGAACAATCGCTTCAGTGCGGAAGGTGCGTTCACGCGAGTGCATAAAGGCGATTATACCCGCACACAAAAAACACCGAGTGTTTAGGAAACACTCGGTGTCTCATTAACTTCAGTTCGAACTAAAGTTAGTGTTCATCTTCAGGAGGAATTTGACGTTCCATCTGCCCCATAAAAATCAACGACTCCAGATCATCTACATCTTCGGGACTATACTTCGCAACGATCTTTCTCACTAGGGAAAGCGCTGCTTCATCCGTCCAACCCAACATCGTAGACATATCACCGACATCACGACCACGATTCGCCGCAAGTTTTAAAACAATTAAGTATGGCAAACTGATCACAGGATAACCCGCAGGATCGTATTCGTGATTCGCCAACGCATCGTTAAGCCATTTATATTTTCCATACAAAACATCCAACTCAACGCCCTCTGGTGAATGAAGTAAATACCCTTTGACCGCTAAAGGAGAAATGACTTTGTAGCCTGCCTTCTTCAAACGATCAATGGCTTCATCGCCATCGTCATAGCGCACCAAGACATCCATATCTTTTGTCATGCGTTCAGGCATATAGGCGCGAGTGGCAACGCCGCCAATCAATACCCAATCCATGCCTTTCAAAATTTCACGCAAGTCGGGCCAGTGAATATCAGCAGTTCGTTTCATCATAAAACTATGCGCGCTCCCTGTGCCAGGTTTTTGTCTCCGCAAACTCATCCCGATCATAAAGTGCCGCCGTTGACGCGGAGTCAGTTTGCCATCAGGCGCAATAGCGGCAATTGCAGGAGGGATGGGACGAGTGACCATGCCTTAATTATAACAATCGTTACTTGAGACTCGCTGGCGTAAACGCTTGCGGCAACAATTCTTTCAGCGATGTCTCTTGCACCAACTTCCCTTCAGCATTCACAATTAAGATTGTGAGATCGAGTCCGAACTCGGCAAGCATCTGCCGACATGATCCACAGGGGCTGCCGCCGTTTTCAGTGGCGACCACCAGCGTTTCAAATTGCCGTTCCCCTTCGGAGATCGCTTTCACCAACGCCGCGCGTTCGGCGCAAATAGTTGAAGGGTATGCAGCGTTCTCGACATTCACCCCGTCATAAATTTTCCCCGAGGAGGCAAGCAACGACGCGCCCACTTGATACTTGGAATACGGCGCGTAAG
>JACRLA010000035.1 GCA_016215145.1 Chloroflexota bacterium | reverse complement strand
GTGCAGCCCAACTTCTTCTCGCTACTGGCGCAGATGGTGTGGGGCTACACCATTTTCTTTTTCGTCATCGCCCTCACGTTATGGGTCACAGTTTTTAAACCAAGCAAGAACACGTTGCTTGTCAAAGTTTTGCTGAGCGTTGGTTTGTTCCTGTCCATTTTCTTGAGCGGCGGTGTCGGTGCGTTGCTCGGCGTGAACGCCAGCCGCGCCTATTGGCATGTGGGTTTGTTGCCGGCGCAGTTCCCGGTGTTCTCACTGGCTTCGGGCGCAGCCTTCATGTTGATCGTCGTTGACTGGTTTCTCACGCGCGACGGTGAACGACGCTTGCAGCAGATATGGGTCTTGAGCTTGCTCACTGTCATCTTGGCAGTTATCAAAGTCTACTTCTTGTGGACCGACTTCTCGCAATCCATCTACGGCGGCATCCCCGACAACGTGCGCGCCGTGAACGAAGTGATGTTCGGGCGTTATTGGTGGGCGTTCTGGATCGTGCAGATTTTGCTCGGCACGTTGATCCCGGTCATCGTCCTCGTTCAACCCAAACTTGCCAAAGCGGATAGCGTTGCCGGTTGGATGGGCTTGTTAGTGTTGATCGGCTTCGCCGCCGCGCGCGCCAACATCGTCTTCCCCGCGCTGTCTGTCCCCGAGCTGCAAGGGTTGGCGACGGCGTTCAGCGGACCTCACTTGAACTTTGATTACTTTCCCAGCTTGTTAGAGTGGTCGGTGGTTTCCGGCGTGGTGGGCATTGCCACACTTGCTTATCTGATCGGAACAGATCGACTCTCGATCTTCAAAGCGGAGGCGCAGAAATGAACAACAAAAACGAATCACCACAACCGCAGGGATGCGGACTCACGCGGCGCGACTTCCTCAAAGCGGCAGCCGCCACCGCGGGCGGCGCGTTCCTCGGCAGTATCCCCACGATCCAAAAGGCATTCGCCGAATCGGCGGCATCACCTTCGAATCAATTGGCGAAAGCCGAGAATCAAATCTACTCGATCTGCCAACAGTGCAACACCCAATGCGGCATCAAAGTTAAATTACTGGACGGAGTCGCCGTGAAAATTGACGGCAACCCCTATTCGCCGTGGAATATGGTGCCGCACGTCGCCTATAAAACTTCTGCTATCGAGATGGCGGCGGTGGATGCGCCGCTCTGCCCCAAAGGGCAAGCCGGTTTGCAAGCCGCTTACGATCCGTATCGTTTGGTGAAAGTTCTTAAGCGCGCCGGCAAGCGCGGTGAAAATAAATGGAAGACCGTTCCGTTTGAGCAAGCGATCACCGAACTCGTCGAAGGCGGAAAACTTTTCGCCGATGTGCCGGGCGAAGAGAATCGCGCCGTGGAAGGTCTCAAAGATTTGTATGCCGTGCGCGATCCTAAAGTGATGGCAACCATTGCCGCGGACATCAAAGCGATCTTGGGCGAGAAGGACGCCGAGAAGAAGAAATCGCTGGTCGCCAAGTTCAAGACCGAACGCGCCGACTTGCTTAAATACATGATCGATCCAGATCATCCCGACTTTGGTCCCAAGAACAATCAGATTCTGGCAACGTGGGGTCGTCTCAAGGGCGGGCGCAGCGATCTGTATGCGCGCCTGTTCGGCGATGGACTCGGCACGACGAATCGTCATGGGCATACCACGGTGTGTCAGGGCAGTTTGTATTTCTCCGGCAAGTCCATGAGTGATCAATGGGATGGGGCGGGATTCAGTGGCGGCGTGAAAGGATATTGGCAAGGCGACACCGCCTCGGCTGACTTCGTCATCTTCGTCGGCGCGTCGCCGAATGAGGGCAACTACGGTCCCACCAATCGCGTCCCGCGCATCACCGAGCGACTCGCTTCGGGTGAATTAAAGTTTGCCGTGATCGATCCGCGTCTCTCCAAGATCGCCGGTAAAGCGTGGAAGTGGATGCCCAACAAACCCGGCAGTGAAGGCGCGATTGCTTTGGCGTTGATCCAATGGATCATTGCTAATCAACGCTACGACGCCAAGTATCTCGCCAACGCCAACAAAGCGGCAGCCGATAAAACCAAAGACCCGACGTGGAGCAACGCTTCATGGTTAGTGAAGATCGAAGACGGCAAGCCCACCAAGTTTTTGCATGGCACTGAGTTGAAGTTGGTTGAGAAGAAAGAAGAAACGAAAGACGGCAAGACCACGACCACTTGGGCGACGAAAGACAAAGAACCAAAAGTTTTCACCACTGATCCATTTGTGGTGTTGGATGCCAATGATCAACCAATCCTCTTTGATCCCAATGATGCTAAAGAAGTTGTGGTGGCGGGCAAATTGTTGGTAGATACAAAGTGTTGGATGCCAATGATCAACCAATCCTCTTTGATCCCAATGATGCTAAAGAAGTTGTGGTGGCGGGCAAATTGTTGGTAGATACAAAGGTGGGCGACTATGCGGTGAAGAGCAGTTTGCAGATTCTCAAAGAGTCGGCGAATGCCAAAAAGATAGAAGAGTGGGCAGCTATCGCCGGAGTGGCGGTTAAAGATTTGGAAACGCTGGCGCAGGAGTTCACTTCACACGGTAAGAATGCTTGCGTGGACATCCATCGTGGAGTCTCACAACATACTAACGGTTACTACAACGTCATCTCGTGGTACAACCTGGCGCTGCTCATCGGCAACTACGATTGGCGCGGCGGGCAAGTGTACGCCAGCACCTTCGACATCTCCGGTGCGAAAGCCGAAGGACCTTTCAATCTCGGCGGAATGAATCCGGGCAAGTTGGGACCGACAGGCATCAGTTCGATCCGCCATGATGTGAAGTATGAAGACACGACGATCTTCGCCGGTTATCCGGCGAAGCGCAATTGGTATCCGCTCGCTTCGGATGTGTATCAAGAAGTGTTTGGCTCGGCGGGCGATCAGTATCCGTATCCGATCAAGTTTATGTTCCTTTACATGGGGTCGCCCATCTACTCGCTTCCGGCGGGGCATGAGTTGATCAAAATTTTCCAAGACGTGAACAAGCTGCCGTTGGTGGTGACGAGTGACATCATCGTCGGTGAGACTTCGATGTACGCCGATTACATCTTCCCCGATGGCACGTTCTTGGAGCGTTGGGAGTTCGGCGGTTCGCATCCTTCGATCACGTTCAAAGTTCAAGGCGTGCGCCAACCCGTCATCGCGCCGTTGACCGGCACGGTGAAAGTGTATGGGCAGGAGATGTCACTGCAATTTGAAACGGTGCTGCTGGCGTTAGCCGAGAAATTGAATCTGCCTAACTTTGGCGCGAACGGTTTGGGTCAAGGTGTGCCGCTGATGCACCCCGATGATCTTTACATCCGCATGGCGACCAACCTTGCCTTCGGCGAAAAGAAAGATGGCAGTGACGGCGTCCCCGATGCCAGTGATGAAGAAGTGAAAGCCTTCCTCGAATCGCGCAAGCATCTGCCTAAAGCGGTGTTCGATCCTGATCGTTGGCAGAAGATCGCCGGAGCGAATTGGAAGAAGTTGATCACCCTGCTCAATCGCGGAGGCCGCTTCCAAGATTACGATAAAGGGTATCCCGGTGATGGGTTGTTCCCCGGACTCTCCGACGAACCGTACGTGCAGCCGACGGGCAACAAGTATGGCAAGTTGATCAACATGTATATGGAGAAGACGGCTGGCGTGAAGTATTCCGGCACCGGCAAGAGTATGCCCGGTTATCCCACTTACGTTGAACCCAGCACGGGCTACGATGGTAAGTTAGTAGATGACACGAAAGACGGTTACGATCTACAGATGATCACTTACCGCGAGATCATGCAGACCAAGAGCCGCACGCAAGGCAACTACTGGCTCAAAGCGCTGCTGCCCGAAAACTTTGTTTTGATGAATGTGGAAGATGCCAAAGCGCGCGGTCTTAAGGATGGCGATAAAGTGCGCGTGTCGTCTGCCTCTAACACCGAAGGCGTGTGGGATTTTGGCAATGGACAAAATAATCCCATCGTGGGCAAAGTGAAAACGACTCAGGGGATGCGGCCCGGCGTTATCGGCTTCTCACTTGGCTTTGGGCATTGGGCGTACGGCGCACGCGACATCGCCATCAACGGCACGGTGATCAAAGGTGATCCGAATCGTGTGCAAGGCATTCACGCTAACGCCGCGATGCGAGTCGATCCGTTCCTCAAGAACACAACGCTGACGGATCCGGTGGGTGGGAGCGCGGTGTTCTATGACTCGAAGGTGAAACTCACTAAAGTTTAAAAAAGGTTGTTTGGTGGTTGGATGGTTGGGTGGGCGGAGATTCGAGAATGTGTTTTGGCATGAGCCCAAAGACCTCGC
>JACRLA010000476.1 GCA_016215145.1 Chloroflexota bacterium | reverse complement strand
GCCCGCTTGCGACGCGCGGGTAACTGTCCCCACTTCGATGTGCCCGAATCCTAACGCGCTTAACCCTTTGACTGCGACCCCGTTTTTGTCGTAACCCGCCGCCAACCCCACCGGATTTTTAAATCGAATCCCAAAGGCTTCAACTCCTAAACGTGGATCGTCAACGGTGAAGAGTCGCTGTAAGAGGTAATTAGTAATTGGTAATTGAGAGGAGAGGCGAAGCAAGCGCAAAGTTAAGTTGTGCGCCGTTTCGGGATCGAGTTGAAAGAGCAGGGGGCGGATGAGGCGATACATTTGCGTTACCACACCTGACAGGTCTGTTTAAAATTGGGCGAGCGTTAAATTTGGCAAGACCTGTCAGGTGTTGACGGAAGTCTGACCCAAGAATCCCATCACCTCATCAAACTGTTCCAATGTTATCGCGCCCGAAGCACGCCATTCGTTTAATAGCACGCGCAGTGTTGTTACGGCATGAAAGTTATAGCCCGCCTTCGCCAACATTTCCTTCGCGCCTTGTTCACGATCAATCAGCACCACAATATCTTTTACTTTCAAGCCCGCCGCTTCCAATTTTTGAATCGATTCGATCTTGGTATCACCCGTCGTTGCCAGATCATCAATCACCACAATTGTCTCGCCCGCGTTGTAATCTCCCTCGATTGCCGCTTTCGTTCCATACTCTTTCACTTCGCGTCGCGGATAGATCAATGGGCGATTTATCTCTAACGAGATCGCCGTGCCGATGGGCAATGCGGCGTAAGGCAATCCGGCGATGCGATCAAATTGCAATCCTTTTAGCATCACAGCGTATTCTTTCGCCGCACGTTGCAAAATTCGTGGATGCGAAACCAATCGCCGCAGGTCGAGATAGATCGGCGAGACCTTGCCCGACTTGAGTGTGAACTTTCCAAAGCGCACACAACCGGATTCTAAAAGATCGTTGGCTAGCAGGTTACCGGAGAAACCCGTTTTCTCCAAGAAAACGGGTTTCTGCTCTAGGGCAGATCGAGGTACTTCGTAAAACCGCGTCGGTCTTGATGCTGCATTGATCTCATCCCGCAGCCTCTTCGCCTCTTCGCCTGGGTTCGCCGCGCGGGCAATCGAGCGCGATGCGTTGATGATCAACCCCAAACCATCCTCACGCAAACCGGCTTCGAGCGTTTGTTTTAAATCTCCGCCTTGCGCGCCCACACCCGGCACCAAGAACCACAGGTCGGGCGCGAGTTCGCGCGCGCGGGCTATCGCTTGTGGATACGTGGCGCCGACCACCAAGCCGACGTTATTTTTTGTGTTCCACTTCTGCGCGTGTTCGGCAACGACTTCGTAGAGTTGTTTCGATCCATCCACTGTCAGCGATTGAAATTCATCCGCGCCGGGGTTCGATGTTTTGCACAAGATAAAAACGCCGCGATCAGATCGAGCCATAAACGCGCCAAGTGATTCGCTCCCCAAATACGGGTTCACCGTCAGCGCGTGCGCGCCCAGAATCTCAAAGGCGGCTCTGGCGTAGGCTTCACTCGTCTCGCCGATGTCGCCGCGTTTGGCGTCCAAGATCACCGGAATGTCTTTAGGGATTGAGGCGATCACATCGCGCAGCGCCGCCATGCCTTCTGCACCATGTGCTTCAAAGAATGCGCTGTTGGGTTTAAAGGCGAGGGCGTAAGAAGCGGTGGCTTCAATGAGTCGGCGGCACTCGGCGCGGAGTTCGTCGGCGGCATCCGCGCGCGGATCAAGCCCCACGCACAGCAAGGAGTTCACCGCGCGGGCGCGTTCTTCGAGTCGCGTGAAAAAACTTTTTGTGTCGCTCATGCTTTGCCCAAGACCATCGCCAGCAACGCCATCCGCACATAGAGCCCATATTCCATCTGGCGGAAATACGCCGCGCGCGAATCGCTATCCACGTCGGGCGAGATTTCGCCCACGCGCGGGAGCGGATGCATCACCGCCATTTTCGTTTTCGCGCGCTTCATCGTCTCCGGTGTGATCACATAAGCGCCTTTCACCGATTCGTATTCGTCCAGATTCTCAAAGCGTTCCTTCTGCACGCGAGTCACATACAACACGTCGCTCTCGGCTAAAACCGAATCGAGATCGCGCTGTTCACGTTGTAGCACGCCTTTAGTTTCGAGTTGCTTGATCAGATCGGCGGGCATCCGCAAAATTTCCGGCGAGACGTAGTTGAGCGTGACGTTGAAGAGCGACAATAATTTTGCCAGCGAGTGAACCGTGCGCCCGTATTTGAGATCGCCGAGCATCGTCACGGTAAGACCGTCCACTCTCCCCAATTCTTGGCGGATGGTGAATAGATCGAGCAAGGCTTGCGTGGGGTGTTCGCCAATGCCATCACCGGCGTTGATGATCGGTTTGCGTGCCGCTTGCGCGGCAATGGCGGCAGCCCCTGTCTCGGGGTGGCGCAGCACGATCACGTCGGCATAGCACTCCAACGTGCGAACCGTGTCGGGCAGCGATTCACCTTTCGACACCGACGAATACTTCACTTCGTTGATCGGGATGACGCTGCCGCCGAGTCGTTCCATCGCCGCGAGAAATGACGACGAGGTGCGCGTGGACGGTTCGTAAAATAGGTTCGCCAAAATTTTTCCTTTGAGCAAATCAAACGTGCCGATGTGCGCCACCATCGTCCGCATGGCTTCGGCAACGCCGAAGATATATTCCAGATCGTCGCGCGCAAATTGGGCGACCGATAAAATATCTTGCCCGTAGAATCGTCCGGTGCGTTGATCGCCTAATGGCAAGTGCATACTTTGCAGGTGTGTGGGTAGAGTCATAACGTTTCCTCATTTATATTGCGCCCCGTCCCTAACGGAGCTAAAACTTTTTCTCCATCGTATACAAGTTCTTCGCGCAGATAAACCGCCGTCACTTTGCCTTTCATCTTCCATCCCTCAAACGGCGTCCACTTGGCGCGGCTGAACATCGTCTCGCCGCGCACCGTCCATTCGAGATCAGTATCTATCTCGATCCAAGTATCCGCTTGCGTTGGCACGCCGAAAATTTTTTGTGGTTGGTTGCACATTCGTTTTACGATGTCGTCGAGCGTTAAGCGATTCTCGTGAATCGCCGTGAGCCACAACGGCAACGCCGTTTCGAGTTCGGGGTAGCCGGGTGGCGGGCTGTCGCTTTCTTTTTCTTGGCGCGTGTGCGGCGCGTGGTCGGTGGCAAAGCAATCAATCGCCTCAAGGTTCGCCCACAACGCATCCACGTCCTCTTGCGTGGCAAGACGCGGACGCACCTCAATGTATCCGGCGGGGAGTCGGCATCCCTCTAGCGTGAGAAACAGATGATGTGGGCACACTTCGCACGTCACTTGAATCCCTTTCATCTTCGCCGCCGCGATCAACTCGATCTCATCTTTGCGGCTGACGTGGCAAATGTGAACAGATCGATTCGCCAGATGCGCCACCAGAATCGCCGCCGCTACCGTGCGCCCTTCGGCGTGGCACAGCAGGGGGCGATTTTTATCCCAACGTTCAGCGTGCGCTACGAGCGAATCAAGATTATCGAGTCGCAAGGGGCCAAAAGTTTGATCGAGATACATTTTGAGTCCGCTCGTTTGCGAGGCAAGTGTGTGCGCGGTTTCGATGTTCTCGACTCCTGCACCCAAAAAGATTCCGTAATCGCATCGGGCGCGCGCGCGCGCCGCCTCTTGCTGCATCTTTAGGGATTCTAGATTCGTGATCGGCGGCTGCGTATTCGGCATCGCCATCACGCAGGTGATGCCGCCTGCCAATGCGGAAGCGGTGCAGCTATCCCAATCCTCTTTGTGACTCTGATTGAGATCGCGCACATGCACATGCGGGTCAATGAGTCCGGGAAGTTTGATCGTGGTCATGCAACACACAAAAAAAGAGAGCTGATTTTGGAATCAGCTCTCTTGAATGCGAAATGGAAAACATGAACACCAACGGCAATGCGCCGACGGGGGCAGGTGGGTGTGAATACTCTGTGCTTCATGTTTGCGCGTCTCCAGAAAAGTCGGCGCAAGTTTACCACATTTAAATTTCTGATATTTTGACCGGGCGATTCTCCTTATACGACTTCAACGCCGCCATGCCGATGACGACCGGGGCGCGGCCATCCGCTCCCGTCACCGGAGTTGGCGTGTTCTTGCCGACACTTTCTATAAACTCGCTCATTTCATTGACAAACGATTCGGTGTAACGCTCCAAGAAAAAATAGAGTGGCTTCGACGAATACACACCGTCGCGCGTGCTATGCACATGCGTATCGGGCAAGTTGTTGCTCACTGCCGCCATGCCTTCTGATCCTAAAACTTCCACGCGCTGATCGTAACCGTATACGGCTTGACGCGAATTATCAATCGTGCCAATCGCGCCGTTGGCGAACCACAGAGTCGTGATCGCCGTATCCAGATCGCCCGCTTCACCGATCTTCGGATCGATCATCACGCCACCCGCCACAAACACCTGTGTTACTTCACTGCCCATCAAGTAACGCGCCATATCAAAATCGTGGATCGTCATGTCGAGAAAAATCCCGCCCGACACTTTGATGTATTCAATCGGGGGTGGGGCGGGGTCACGGCTGGTGATGCGTAAAATGTGCGGCTTGCCGATCTTGCCGCTCGCTACCAACTCGCGCACTTTTCTAAAATTAGAATCGAAGCGGCGATTGAATCCGATCTGCAACTTCACACCGGCTTTGTTCACGGCGGCGAGTGCCGCGTCAATTTTCTCCAGTGTGTGATCAATCGGCTGCTCGTAAAAAATATGTTTGCCTGCGGCGGCGGCTTCTTGCACGATCTTGGCGTGCGTATCGGTGGACTAACAAATGGCACCTG
>JACRLA010000034.1 GCA_016215145.1 Chloroflexota bacterium | reverse complement strand
AGGCAGTTCGGCAATTAGTTGCTGAGGGGTTGAGGAGTTGAGGGGTTGAGGGGTTGAGGGGTTGAGGGGTTGAGGGGTTGAGGGGTTGAGGGGTTGAGGGGTTCATTGAGTTTCTCCTTTTTTATGTCAACGCATGATCAACGAATAAACGAATGGCGGTGCATGTACTTTTAGGTGAAAACGAGATTATCTTGCCCGATATTGTATGCCTACATTGTAAGGGAATTTGTGAGGAAATTGCAAGCAGGACTTTTCATCATTTGCCCTAAAAAGAAAAGAGACATCTGCCTTTGGATGTCTCTTTGATTCTCGTACTGCTATGAAACACGCGGCAGCGAAGGCTTGAGCATTTCGTAATTCGCCAGTGCCTTGCCGCAACCCATCGCCACACAGGCTAACGGGTTATCGGCGAGATAGGCTGGCACGCCCGTCTCTTTCGTCAACAATTTATCAACACCACGCAACAACGCGCCGCCGCCGCAAATGACCTTGCCACGATCAATGGTGTCGGAGATCAGTTCGGGTGGAGTCCTTTCCAACACCGAGCGCACCATGCCGATGATAGACATCAATGGCTCGTGCATCGCTTCGGCGACCTCGCTGGTGGTTAAAGTAATAGTGCGCGGCAAACCCGTCACCTGATCGCGCCCCTGCACTTCCATCTTTTGATCTTCTTCTACGGGGACCGCCGAGCCAATGGCGATCTTAACTTCTTCGGCAGTTGGCTCGCCAATGATCAATCCATATTTTTTGCGGGTGTATGCCACAATCGAATCATCCAACTTCATGCCGCCGATGCGGAGAGAGTTGGCGGCGACAATTCCGTTGAGGGCAAGGATGGCGGCTTCACTCATGCCGCCGCCGAGATCAACCACCATATTGCCGGTGGGTGTGCTGATCGGCAAACCGGCGCCCAGCGCCGCCGCCAACGGCTCTTGCACCAAAAATACTTCGCGGCTGCCGGCTTGCAGCGCCGCCTGATGCACGGCGCGGCTTTCCACGCTCGTCACGCCGTACGGCACGCTGACCATGACGCGCGGCTTGAAGAGTCGAAACGGTCCGACAATTTTTTGAATGAAGTAAAAGAGCATACGCTCGGTCACTTCGTAATCGGCAATCACGCCATTTTGCAACGGGCGCAGCACTTCAATCGTATCCGGCGTGCGCCCTTGCATCTCTTTTGCTTCTTGCCCAACGGCGACGATCTTCTGCTCGTCCAGTTGGATGGCGACGATGGACGGCTCGTGCAAAACAATTTCGCCGTTGTCGTAACAGATCACGTTAACCGTGCCGAGATCAATTCCAATATCTTTAGAAAATAAAGCCATAGAGTAATTATACGACATGAAACCTCCCGAAGGTTTGTGACCTTCGGGAGGTTATACGGACTCTGCTTAGTTGCCGCCCATGTTGATGGACGGGGGAGGACCCGAGCGTCTTCGCTTGACTCCAACTTTGAGTCGGACGTTGGATCGTTTGATGGCATTTTCGATCTCGGCGAAACGATCTGAACCGGGTGGGAGACCCTGCTTGAGCAATTCTTCGGCGCGATGTCGTGCCGCCTCGGCGCGCGCCGTATCAATTTCGTCGGCTTGTTCGGCGGCGTCAGCCAACACCGTTACGTGATCGGGGCGCACTTCAAGGATGCCGCCACCGATAGCAAACGATTGCTCCTGCCCGCCTTTGCGAATGAGCAGTTCGCCAAATTGCAGCGTGGTCAATAGCGGCGAGTGATGCGGCAGAATCCCCAACACACCATCTACACCCGGAGCGACGACCATATCTACCTCTTCCGAGAAGACGATGCGTTCTTGAGTTACGATGTCACAACGGATAGTCATGCAAGTAATTGGTAAATGGTAATTGATGACGAGTAAGGATAGAGCAATTACTAATCACTAATTACTAATTACTGGTTAAGTTTATTCGCGTTGGCGATCACATCTTCAATCGCGCCAGCCAACATGAAGGCTTGTTCCGGCAGATCGTCGTGCTTGCCATCCAAAATTTCGCGGAAGGTGCAAAACTTGTTTCACTTCGCGCGCCGTGCGGTAATGTTCGTCACCTACGACGAGCGGGTCAAGAGCGCGAGAGGTTGAGGTGAGAGGATCCACAGCAGGATAAATGCCGCGCGCGGCAATCGCCCGCTCCAGCGCAATGGTGGCATCCAAGTGAGTAAACGTCGCCACCGGCGCAGGATCAGAATAATCATCGGCAGGCACGTAGACCGCTTGCATCGAAGTGATCGATCCGCGTTTGGTTGAAGTGATGCGCTCTTGCAATTCGCCCATCTCGGTGGCGAGTGAAGGTTGATAACCCACCGCCGAAGGCATACGCCCGAGCAACGCCGACACTTCCGAACCGCTCATGACGAAGCGGAAGATATTATCAATGAAGAGTAGCACGTCCTTGCCTTGATCGCGGAAGTATTCAGCCATTGCCAACGAGGTCAACGCCACGCGCAAACGCGCGCCCGCCGGTTCGTTCATCTGCCCATAGACCATCACCGTATCTTTCATTACGTCGGCTTCGATCATTTCACGATAGAGCTGCGTGCCTTCGCGGGTGCGTTCGCCGACTCCGGCGAAGACCGAGTTGCCTTTGTGAACCGTGGCAATCGAGCGGATCAATTCGGTGATGACGATAGTCTTGCCCACGCCGGCGCCACCGAAGATTCCGGTTTTGCCGCCTTTGGTGAAGGGCGCGATGAGGTCAATCGCCTTCACGCCCGTTTCCAAAATTTCCATGCGCGTGGATTGTTCTTCAAATTTTGGCGCGGCACGATGAATGCTGTAGTTAAGTTCGCTCGTTACCGGTCCCTTCTCATCAATCGGGCGACCTAACACATTAAAAATACGTCCGAGTGTGTTGGGACCCACAGGAACCATGATCGGCGAACCTGTTGCCACGGCGGCATCCCCGCGTCGCAGTCCGTCGGTGGTATCCATTGAAACGCAGCGCACCCAATTGTTGCCGAGATGCTTCTGCACTTCAAGAATAAACGGCTCGCCTTTGGGTTGGGGCAATTCCACTGCTTCGTAAATTTCGGGAAGTTGACCTTCGGGAAATTCGCAATCAACCACGCCGCCTTGAATTTGAACGATCTTGCCTGTTGATTTTGCCATGAATGTTCTCCTGTAGCAGATGGCTAATGGCTTATAGCATATAGCGTATAGAAAACTTCATCTGCCATTCGCTATCGGCTATCTGCCATCCGCGATATGCTAGTTGTGTTTTTGTAACGATTTCGCCAACGCTTCCGCGCCACCGGCGATGTCGAGCAAATCGCTGGTGATCGCCAATTGGCGCGCTTTGTTGTAATCGAGTTGTAAACCAGCCACCAGTTCTTGCGCGTTGTCGGTTGCGTTCTGCATCGCCACCATGCGCGCGCTGTGTTCCGATGCGAGCGACTCGAGAATCGTTTGCAGCACTTGTAGTTGAGTGAAACGCGGTAGAACCGCATTCAACAATTCTTCCGCGCTCGGCTCGTATATGTATGGAAGCAGATTAACCGATCCGCCAGCCGGGGCGTCGTTCTTACCCGTCGCCATCCCGCCCCGACTCAACGTTGCCACACTTAAGGGTAACAACTGTTTCACCGTTGGGTTTTGTCGCGCTGTGCTAATGAAATCAGTGTAGACCACAAACACCTGATCCACTGTGCCGTTTAAGAAATCGTCAATCACCGTGCGGGCAATCGGGGCAATCTCTACGGCGGTGGGCGCGGCAGACAGACCGCTGAACTCCGCCACGATCTGTTGACGGCGGCGGAAGAGCATGTCGCGCCCTTTGCGTCCCACCGTCACCCAACGAAGCGGCACGGTTTGTGTTTTAGCAAAGTCCAAACCTTCGCGCACCACGTTGGAATTGTACGCGCCCGCCAACCCACGATCACCACTGATCAAGATCACGTCAATCGCTTTGACCTGCTCTCGCGTGGTCAACAATGGATGCAGGTTCGCCAGATTGCCGGGTTGTTGCGACAAGCCCACCAAGATGTCGTAAGCTTTTCCGGCATAAGCGCGCGTTGCCATCACCGCTTGTTGGGCTTTACGAACCTTCGACGCGCTCACCGCTTGCAGAGCGCGAGTCACTTGCGAGATATTTTTTACGCTCCGAATGCGGAGCCGCATTTCTCGTGCGGAAGCCATGTCGGGTTATCCTTGATACGTCAGATTGAACGCTTCAATCGCTTCACGCAATGCTTTGTCGGTCTCGCCGCTGATCTGTTTCTTGGCGGCAACATCTTTCAGCAGATGCCCGTAAGACGTTTCCAGATAGCGCAGCATCGCCGTTTCCCACTCACGAATTTTTGCTACCGCTACTTTATCCGCCAAGCCATTCGTGACGGCAAAGATACTGGTCACTTGTTGCTCAACCGACATCGGCACGTATTGCCCTTGCTTCAACACTTCTTGCAAACGTTGCCCGCGTTCCAGTTGGCGTTGTGTTGCTTTATCCAGATCGGAGCCGAAGAGCGCGAATGCCGCCAGTTCGCGGAACTGCGCCATCTCCAATTTGAGACGACCCGCCACTTGCTTCATGGCTTTGGTCTGCGCGTCGCCACCCACGCGCGAGACGGAAATGCCGACGTTCAACGCCGGACGAATACCGGCATTGAACAGATCGTTCTCCAAATAAATCTGTCCATCTGTAATTGAAATAACGTTAGTGGGGATGTAAGCCGACACGTCGCTGAGCAATGTTTCGATGATCGGCAGTGCTGTAAGGGAACCACCCGAACCGGGTGTGCGTTTCATTTCTAGATCGGCGTTATTCGCCATTGCCTTTAAATCATGTTCGGCGTCGTGCTTCGCCATCGGTCCTTTATATTCTCTGCCGTTGACCGCATTCGCCTTAGTGGCTTCAGCGCCCTTCTTGACGATCACATAATTCACAGAAAGTCGCACGGCGCGTTCGAGCAAGCGCGAATGCAAATAAAACACATCACCCGGATACGCTTCACGACCCGGCGGGCGGCGGAGCAACAAAGAAACTTGACGATAAGCCCAAGCGTGTTTGGAAAGATCGTCGTAGACGATCAACGCATCGCGTCCGCTCTCCATAAATTCTTCGCCCATAGCGCAACCGGCGTACGGAACAATATATTGAAGCGCGGCGGGGTCTTCGGCTGAAGCAACGACGACGGTTGTATATTCCATCGCGCCATATTTTTCGAGCGTGGCAACCAAACGAGCGACTGCCGCTTTCTTCTGCCCGACCGCAACGTAAATGCAAAAGCAATTCTTGCCTTTTTGATTGATGATCGTATCAATGGCAACGGCGGTCTTGCCCGTCTGACGATCCCCAATGATTAACTCGCGTTGACCACGACCAATCGGAATCATTGAGTCGATCACTTTCAATCCGGTTTGCAACGGCGTATCCACATCCTGGCGATATACCACACCCGGCGCAATGCGCTCAATCGGACGGCGGCTCGTGGCATTGATCGGTCCCTTGCCATCCAACGGCAAACCGAGCGCGTTCACCACGCGACCCACGAGCGCATCGCCGACAGGAACCGAGGCGATCAAACCCGTGCCGCGCACCGACCCGCCTTCTTGAATAGAAGCGTACTCACCCATGACGATCACGCCGACGTTGGACGCTTCCAAATTAAAAGCGATGCCATATTCGCCGTTCTCGAACTGCACCAACTCAGACGCTTGCACACCCGCCAGACCTGAAACGCGGGCGATACCATCGCCCGCTTCCAATACGGTGCCAACATCTTGCGCCTCCACTTTGGGCGCGTAGGCTTCAATTTGTTTTTGTAGATCAGCCGCAATTTGTTTTACAAGATCAGACATTATGCCTCCACTGAGCCATAAAATTTTCGCGGCGCAAATTGGCAATTTGCGCTACGAGATTTTTGGTAACGCAAATTGGTAATTTGCGTTACAGATTTGCAATTCCAAAACTACTTCTTAAAGTTGCCGCGCGAAATGATAACTGATCTTAGATGAATTGTCTAGCAATTCACAAACAATGATGAAGAGTCAATAAATTATTTTGCAAAATATCTTGATCGCTTCTACAATCAAAAAATGAACCGCATTACGCTCTTAACCCTATTTCTCTCTGCGCTCGCCTGTAACGCGCCCTTCATCCCTGTTGCTGAATTAATTGAAGAGCCCACGCTCGCGCCGTCCGCCACTGCCCTTCCCCCCACCCCCACGCAATTCGTGATTCCGCTGAATGCGCCGACGAATCTGCCGCCAACGGCAACGACGGCATCACAAGCGTCAACGCCGATTCCGCCAACCACAACTCAGACTCGCACCTCAACTTCGATCCCGCCAACCGCGACTTGGACTCGCACGTCAACGCCAATCCTGCCAACCATAACTCACACTCGCACCTCAACTTCGATACCGCCAACCGTAACAAAGATTCCAACAACAGTAGCACCGCCGACAGCGACCCAAACCCGAACACCCATTCCGCCGAGCGCAACCAAAGCGCCCGCGACGGCGACATCTGCCTCATCAAGTTGCGCGACACTCAACGCGAATTTTGAAAATACAGTGATCGTTTTGTTAAACGCAGAGCGGGCGAAGGCAGGCTTGGGGCAACTTACGGCGCAACCGCAATTGATGTCGGCGGCGCGCGCGCACAGCGTTGATATGGCTTGCAAAAATTTTCTCTCGCACACCGGCTCAGATGGATCGAGTCCGTTTGATCGCATGGCGCGATTCGGTTACAGCTTCAGCGCGGCGGCAGAAAATGTTTACGCGGGCGGCGGTCCCTTCAACTCGCCCGAAGCGGCGGTGGCAGGTTGGATGAATAGCCCCGGTCATCGCACGAATATATTGAATGGCGCTTACGTCCACATCGGTTCGGGTTATGCTTTCAACGACGCGAGCGAGTATGGCGGTTACTATGCTAACTCGTTTGGCAAACCGTAATAAACAAGAAAGCGGGTTTCTCAAAGAAACCCGCTTTCTGTTTTAGCGATACTCACTCGTCAACCCCGGCTCTAGCACATAACTTGCCAACAGCGTGCGGCACAATGTGCGTTTGCCATTCACCATCACGTAATTTTGTTTGTCCACTTGCCATTGGGTCAGCAAATTTTCATTCGCCTTGAGCAATTCAAACGCCCGCGCCCGCGCCAAGTGATACGACTGCCACCCCATCTTCGGCTCGTCGGTTTTCATTTGCGCCACGCGGCACGCCAGCCCCGCGCCTAAATTTTCTTCTTTGTTTTTTGGGATCAAGGCGATCAGGTCCGGCACTACATCATCCGATAGACTCACCAGATAGCTGGTGTGCAGCTTGATTCCATCCCGCGCAATGTTCTGCTGCGCGATGAATTGATCGACGTTCAACAGATTCAAGGTGACGCCGAATCCCATGACCACGAACAGTGTGCCTGTGGCGAACCATCTCATGCGCCCCGCCAACAGCGCCACGATATACGGAACGAACAACACGCCCAACCAGATCGTGGCAACGTGCGCGTAAGTTCGTAAACGTGAAAAGCCAAAGATGGATTCAT
>JACRLA010000449.1 GCA_016215145.1 Chloroflexota bacterium | reverse complement strand
GTGTTCTCAGCGATTTCAACGTTCTGCTTTTAAACTTTGAAAAAAAAGACCAGTGAAGCGAACTCCACTGGTCTTACTGTGCGCCCTCGCGGCGACTCGAACGCCGGGCCCTTTGGTCCACAACCAAATGCTCTATCCACTGAGCTACGAGGGCGTAAGCGGGCGAGATTGTATCACGCGAGGTAAGAAGTATCAAGGTAGAGACGCGACATGTCGCGTCTTTACCGCCCGCGCAGTATTGCCATGTTGCCCAATGCGTTCCACGATTTTGTGAATTGTTCGATGCTGCGATAGTATGTATCGTCGCCGTCGAGAATCAAAAAACTATCGTGAGTGTAGCCGATGACGACTACCGTGTGTTCATAACGAGCAACGATCACTTTATCTCCGGCGGGCGTGATGTATTCAAGCGGTTCGCCGGGCGCGGTATGTCCGGTGACCCAAATTCCTACCGGGCGTCCGGCAGCGATCTCGGAACGCAGATCATCTAACGTGAGTCCTTTCCAGGCGGTGGCTGGCACGTTGTATTGGCGCATGAGTGCCGCGACAGGTTCGGCGTGAACGCCGTAAGCATCGGGGGGTATTTGCCCCCACGCGCCAAATACATCGCCGACGAATCCGGCTTCGGGATTATCGGAGATGGGCAGACGTTTAAAAAATTCGATCTCGTTGATCGTCACACCAAAATGACTCGCCAAGACAACGGCGATGTGTGCTTCGCAACTTAATGGCAATGCTTGCGGAAAGCCGACGACATTCCACAGACGCGCTTGAGGCGGAAGTGTGGGTGTTGCGGCCGAGGTGGGTGTGCGCGACGGCGTTAACGGTATGGGCGTGTTCAACGGTTCAAAGACAAGAGTCGGCGTCACCGTGAGAGTGGGCGCAGGCGTGCGAGTCGAAGTTGGGATCAGAGTCTGTTTGCGCGTGGCGGCGAGCGCGGGGGTGCGAGTCGGCGTTGCCGTGATCACTTGCACGATCACTTTTTCAGCCTGAGGCAAACGCTGAAGCAAGATCGAATCAAATCGAAATTGAGAGAGCGCAATGATCGCCAACAGGATCACTAGTGCGGCGTTGGCGAATATAAGTATTCCCAAGACGAGCCATTGCACCGTGGTGATCTTGCTGAAGAATTCTTTGGAAACCATGAAGGCGGTAAGTTTAAGCGCGAAAGGAAATAAGTCAAGTTATAATTCACGCCATGAGTTATCTCTCGCCCAAGAAGTTTGTGATCTTTTATCATCCTAACGTGCGCGAGTCGTTGGGGCTGGCACAGGAGATCGCCACGTTCATCAACGATCACGGCGCGTCTGCCGAATACAGCTCGGTTGACGACGAAGCCAAACGGGCGCGCGCCGGAGAAGCCGATATGTTGATCTCGTTAGGCGGCGACGGCACCATGCTGCGCGTCGGGCGCATCGGCGCGTTTAAAAGTCAGCCGGTGTTGGGAATTAATTTGGGTCGGCTCGGTTTTATCGTGGACGTGCAGCCGGATGAGTGGCGCGATGTGGTCGAAAGAATTTTGCGCGGCGAGTATCGGATCGAAGAACGTTTGATGCTGCACGCTTCTTACAGTCGCGGCGGCGCGACGCTCGGCGGATACGAAGTGTTGAACGAAGTCGTCGTGGCGCGCGGCACTGTGGTGCGCCCCATCCGTTTATATACAATGGTAGATAATGATCCGCTTGCCAACTATGTCGCCGATGGTTTGATCATCGCTACGCCAACCGGGTCAACGGCGTACGCTATGGCTGCCGGTGGACCGGTGATGCCACCAACCGCGCGCAACATTATCATCGTCCCACTCGCTGCTCACCTCTCACCAGATCGTCCGGTGGTGCTGCTGCCGGATATGGTGATCGAGATCATCGTCCGCACCGAACATCAAGCGGTGTTCAGCGCCGATGGACAGGCAAGCACGCTCTTACAAGACGGCGACTTGGTGCGAATCCAGACGAGCCGCCACAGCGCGCGTTTTGTGCGGATGCAGCCCCCGGCATATTTTTACAAATCGTTGGCAGAGCGGATGGCGAACAACCCGACGGCGGATAAAGCGAAGTGATGAGTGATGCGTGATACGTGACAAACTGCAATAGCAGAAACCCGTTTTCTCCAAGAAAACGGGGTTCTCCGACGAATGATCCACAGGACGAGGATGAAAAATAAATGGCAACTGAAATAACCGAAGAAAAAACTTTTTGCGCGAATCATCCGGAGCGGGAGACGAGTTTGCGCTGTAACAAGTGCGGCAAATATATTTGCGTTAAGTGTGCACGGCGAACCGCTATCGGCTATCGCTGTCCGGAGTGTGTGAACCAACAGCAACAAATTTTTGAAACCGCTACGTGGTCTGACCACCTCATCGCCGCAGTCATCGCCGCAGTGTTAACGTTCTTGGGCGGGTTGATCGTGCCGCGACTGAGTTGGTTCGTCATTTTTCTAGCGCCGATGGCGGGCGGCATCATTGCCGAAGTGATCTTCCGCGTGTTGAAGAAACGGCGCGGTAAATACTTGCCGTGGGCTGCCGCAGGCGGCGTGGTGCTGAGCGGCGCGGTGTTGTGCCTGATCTACGGCGTCGCCTTGCTCCTCTCTCTGCTCGATCCTGAAGGCGGATGGAGTTTCAGAGAGTTGATCACACTCGGTTGGACGGTGGGTTATATCGCTTTATGCGCCAGCACGCTATACTATCGGTTGAGAGGAATCCGTATCGGATAATATGCTGACTGAACTCTCCATCCAAAATTTTGCGATTATTGATCAACTGACTCTCATCTTCGCGCGTGGATTTAACGTCCTCACCGGCGAGACGGGCGCGGGCAAATCGATCATCATTGACGCCGTCAGCCTGATCCTCGGCGGGCGAAGTGAGGCGAGCATGGTGCGCGCCGACACCGAAGCGGCGCATTTGGAGGGCGTGTTCTCTCTCAATGAAGAAATGCGTAGCGCGATTGATCCGATCTTGGAGCGCGAGTCACTGCAAGCTGATGATGACCCGAACACGATCACCGTCACGCGCGAGATCAGACGTGAAGGGCGCAACATCTGCCGCGTGAACGGGCGCACGGTGAGCTTGGTGATTTTAAAAGAGGTCGGTCAGCAGCTTATTGACATTCATGGTCAGTCGGAACACCTCTCGCTGTTGCGCGTGCGTGAGCATTTATTTTTGTTGGATCGTTATGCCGCTCTTGAAACGCAACGCGCCGAACTTTCTAACACCGCACGCGAACTTAACAAGATTCGCCACGAACTGGATGAACTGATTAAGGGTGAGAAGAACGCGGCACAGCGCATTGATTTTCTGACGTTTCAGGTCAACGAGATCAACGGCGCAAAGTTGAAGGCGGGTGAAGACAAGACTCTGTTGGAAGAGCGCACACGACTCGCCAACGCCGAAAAGTTGGCGGCGCTCGCCGATGAAACTATCCACGCGGTGTCGGCCGGCAGTGAGGAGCAATCGTCGGCGGCGGATTTGTTGGGCGTGGCGGCGCGTGCCATGAACAATCTGGCGAAGATCGATCCGACGGTGAGCGATAAACGCGATCTGGCGCAATCACTCTCCGATCAACTGCGCGATCTGGCGCGCGATCTTGAACAATACCGTGACGCGATTGAATTTAACCCGAAGCGGCTGGATCAAGTTGAGGAACGGTTGGAGTTGATTAAAGGGCTGCAACGCAAATACGGCGGCACAACCGATGCCGTGCTGCAATTTGCGATCAAAGCTCAAGGCGAGCTCGACGGCATCACTCACGCCGGGGAACGGATCGAAGAGTTGAAGAAGAAGGAAGAGTCGCTCCTGCGATCTATCGGCAAGATGGGTGAGGCGTTATCTGCCGCGCGCCGAATCGCCGGAGAAAAATTGGCGCAAGGGATCGAGGGTGAATTAAAAGATTTGAAAATGGAGGGGGCACGCTTCAACGTGGACGTGCAGCAAGAAGAATCAGATGATGGCGCGTTTGTCAGTGATGGCAGACGAGTCGCGTTCGACCCTAGCGGTTTAGATCGCGTGGAATTTTTGATCGCGCCCAACCCGGGTGAGGGTTTCAAGCCGATGGTGAAGATCGCTTCGGGCGGCGAGACGGCGCGATTGATGTTGGCGTTGAAGGGCGTGTTGGCTCGGGCTGATCGGACTCCGACTCTGATCTTCGACGAGATCGATCAGGGCATCGGTGGGCGAGTCGGCGGCATTGTTGGGCGCAAGTTGTGGGGGTTGTCGAATTCGCATCAGGTGTTGTGCATCACCCACCTGCCGCAATTGGCGGGGTTCGGTGATCAGCATTTTAAAGTTGAGAAGTCAATAAACGGAGACCGCACCACGACGAAGGTGAGTCCGCTTGATTCTGAATCGCGCGTGAGCGAGATCATGCAAATGCTCGGCACGGAAGGCACGGCGACACGTCAGAGTGCGGAAGAGTTGTTGAAGAGGGTGGGTGAGGAAAAAAGTAAACAGGGAAATACGTAGACAGGGAAACGTGTATACCTGTCTACCTGAATACCTATACCCCTCTTGGGAGATCACCATGAACATTCAAGACCAAATCATCAACGATCTCAAGGACATTTTTAACAGCAGTGGCAACGTGGACTTCATGAATGTTTACAAAGGTCTGCCGATTGTCAATAAGGCGCACATTCAAGCGATACATCACAATGTTGTGACCTTTACAATTCATAAGCAACAAGCGGCTTGCCTCAAGCACGATAACTCTCCACTTATTTTGAACAACGCTCTGCGTGATGCCGTCAGCGGCGATGTGATTGCGCTGGATACTTCGGTTCTAACGGCAAGCCTGACGAATTTTGAATACGCCGGACATCGCATCCGCGGACGGATGGTGCTGCGGGTGGAGCCGCGTGAGCCCATCGAAGTGAAGATCACCGCCGGTGATCAACACTACACTTTCAACATGGCAGATATTTGCGTGGAGGGTATCGGCGTGGACGGTTCGATTGCCGCTTGGCGCCCTAAACGCAACAACCCCATCGAGATGGAATTTTATCTACCTAATGTGCGCATCCAAACTACCGGAACGGTGCGCTATGCGACGCAAGAGCTAAACCCCAGCCGCATCGGTTTCGATTTCGCGCACGGCACGCATGTGAGGGCGCAGGTGAATGAATACATCTCGCAGAGGCGGGAGGAGATTTTGAGGGAGTTGGAGGAAGGATAAGGGAAACGAGGGAAAGAAAGGAAGGAGGGGACACGAGTTCATTTGCAGCACAAAGCCATCTCAAGATGCGCCACTTCACCGCCTTACAAGAAGTTCAAACCGCTCAAGACTCGCTCACTCGCGCCCGCGATTTTGCCGCGCAAGTGATCGCAACGGTTAACTACAAAGACACTCATCAAGCAAATCAGCATAAAATCCAACACGATCATTTTGTGAGCAAAGTCGGCGAAGAAGCTGTCAAAACAATTTTTGAAAAACTAAATCATCGCGTGCGCGGACCCGATTACACAATCTATGCGGGCAAAGGAAAATCGTGGGAAGCCGATCTGTTCGTGGACGATGTGCCGCTCGCCGTCAAAACGCAGACAGCAGAGGCGGGCAAACGCTTTGAGCTTTCATGGACGTTTCAACTCGGACCGTATCGCCGCGATCCCATTTTGAATCAACCCGAAGCGTGGGTGTGCTTCGTGGAATACGACGAAGCGAAAAATCTGGCGCGCGTCTTTCCGCCCTATCAAATTAAAGAACTCACCTTTGAAGCGCCAAAGTTGGCGCGATTGCAGAAAGTGAAAATCGCGGTGTACGCCCGGACTTTCAAATTCTGATGCTTCCCCGCTCCAAACAAAACGCATATCGCCAACGTTATCACGCCCTCAACCCGCAGTGGCAAACGAGCGGCGATGACTATGAGCGCATCGTGCGCGAAGCGATTACAAAACAAACGCGCTTGCTCGACATTGGCGGCGGGCGCGGGGGATTGATTGAGATCATCCACGATCAAGTGGCTGCCGCCACCGCGCTCGATCCCGATCTGCCTTCTCTGATCGATCACCGCGCACCAACCGTTAATCGTCTCTGCGGTTTCGCCGACTCGCTCCCTTTTGCAAATAATTCTTTCGACGTGATCACTGCCTCATGGTTGCTCGAACATTTAGCGCAACCCGAGATCGTGTTCAAAGAAATTCATCGCGTTCTC
>JACRLA010000448.1 GCA_016215145.1 Chloroflexota bacterium | reverse complement strand
ATCTCCACCGTCCGCACTTGGGCGATGCCTTCGGGCAGCAAATTGATCTTGGTGCGGATCAGATCGGGGATGGCAAACGCCTCGGCGCGCGGCAGAATTTTGACTCGGGTGGCGCGGGCAGCCGCTACCTCAACATTGATCTTCGCTTCAATCTCCCTCACGAATTCCTGCTTCATCGTTTCAAATTCAAAATCCATTCTTCCTTTGAGCGGCTCCATGTTGCCGCCGGTCACGCTCGCCCCATAATCGCGGAAGATCACTCCGCACAGAATGTGCATCGCGGTATGAGTTCGCATCAACTGATGACGCCGTTCCCAATTGATTGCGCCATGCACGGTGACGCCGACAGCGGGTGCGTCGCCTTCGATCTCATGCCAAACGTCCGATCCTGTTTTGCGAACCTTGATCACGTTGATCGTTTTTCCGTCGGCAGTGAACGTTCCCGTGTCGTTGGGTTGTCCGCCGCCGCCCGGGTAAAAAGCAGAACGGTCAAGGGCAACTGCATTGCCCTCGACCGCGATCACTTTTGCCTCAAACTCTTTGAGATACGCATCTGTTTGATACAACAATTCGGTCATTTCTTCTTCCTCTGTTTTTGCTTCGGAGACTTCTTTATTCTTGCCGCTTTCTTCGTTCGCTTTTTCTGCGAGCCGCTCGTGAGTGAATCGTACAAGGCATAGATATTGCCTTGATGCAATTTCGCCACCAACCCACCGAGCGGAATGCGGCTCTTGCCACACGATTCAATATCAATGTCGGCAAGGTCGTCGCGCCCTCTGCCGCGCTCGGCGGCGCGCCCCACTTTTTTGCGGACGTTGTCGAGGTAGCGCAAACTGGAACGGATCGCTTCGTCAATCTCGCCGCGCAGGATCACTTCGCCGTGACCCTGAACAATGTTTTCCAAACCCATAGACGGTATCCCCTGAAGTGAGCGGGTCATATCGTCAATGTTTCCATCCACAAAATGGGGCAGGGGCATCACCGTATCACCGGCGAAGAGGATGCGGTCTTCGTTGACCAAGACGCTGATCGAATCGGGGCTGTGACCGGGTGAGTGAATCAGGGTGAGAGTCTTTTTCCCCAGATGCAAATCCATGTTGCCGTTTTCAAAGATGAGATCGGGCAGCACGATCTCCACCCGTTCCAGTTCGGGCGATTCCATTTTGGCGTCGGTCAACCCTTTGCGCCCAACGCCATGGAGCAGCTCGCGGCACTTTGCGTGGGCGATCACTTCGGCGCGTCTGAAGAAGCATGTGCCGTAGGTATGATCGGCGTGATAGTGGGTGTTGATGACGTATTTGATCGGCGTGCTTAATTTATTTTGGATGAAGTCTACGATCTCCAGCGTCTCGGATGGAAAGGGCAGGGTGTCAATGACGATTGCCCCTTCGGGTGAGAGCACTGCTCCAGCAGTCACTTGCGCGTAGAGTTCACTGGTAAAAACATAAACGTCTTCGGATACTCGTTCTCGTAGCATTAAATAGTTGTCCTCGTGTAACTGCTCAAAAGTCATTGCGAGGAGCGCCCTTTGCGACGAAGCAATCTCGTGTTGGCAAGAGTTTGAGATTGCTTCGCAAAGAACGCTCGCAATGACGAAGCGGCTATAGTATTGCTAATGAAAATAGCATAGATGATCAAACAATGCAAATCTGTCTATACAATAAACAAAAGACCTTGAAGGTTTATTAAACCTTCAAGGTCTGATGAGCAAATCGCCCCACCATGCCGTGTGCTGCTGGGTTTGTGCCTGTTTATAGCAGGTCGGGGAAAGCTCTTACGGTCTGCCTTGGCTTACGCCTATCGCATTCCTTCAGAAGTTGCCATCCCCTTCACAAAAGTGTTGGCTCAAACCGGGTAGTGCGGCATCACGAACACAGCAGGGTCAAGGTTCTTATACCACTCTTGTCTATCACCTTGCAAGCTTAAAGAAGTGATAGTGTGCGTGAGACATCTTTAGCAGATGGCTGATAGGGAATGGCTGGTAGCATATCGCGTGATACGTGATATGCGATACGCCATCCGCTATACCCCATCCGCCAGTTTAATGTGCAGCTCTTTCAACTGATGTGACTCCGCCTCGGACGGCGCACCCGCCATGAGGTCTGCCGCTTGTTGTGATTTTGGAAAGGCGATCACTTCGCGGATGTTTGGTTCACCGGCGAGCAGCATCGTTAACCGATCAATACCCGGAGCGATGCCGCCGTGCGGCGGTGTGCCGTATTCAAACGCCTCCAGCATGTGCCCGAATCGTTCTTGTGCCACTTCCCACGGCAAGCCGATCAACTGAAAAACTTTTTCCTGCAATTTACGATCATGGATTCGGATCGATCCGCCCGCCATCTCGTAGTTGTTGCACACCAAATCGTATTGCGCGCCGCGCGCTTTACCCGGTTCTGTCTCAAGCAACGGAATGTCTTCCGGCAATGGCGATGTGAACAGGTGATGACTCGGATCCCACCGTTTCTCTTCTTCGTTCCACATGAAGAGCGGGAAGTCAATCACCCAACAAAACGCCATCACGTTTGGATCGCGCAAGTTGAGTCGGTCTGCCATCTCCACGCGCAATTTGCCTAACACCGATCCCGCCGCGCTCGACGAGTCGGCGACAAGCAGGATCAGATCGCCTTCTTTGGCGTTGAGATTTCTCACCAAAGTCTTCATCTTCTCTTCGGGGAAATTTTTTCCGAATGAAGATTTAACTTCGGTGTTGCCGCCAACCGCTGCCCACAACAAACCCTTGGCGCCCATCGTCTTTGCTAACTCAACCAATTCGTCGAGTTGCTTGCGCGAATACGAAGCGCAGTTTGGCGCGACGATGGCTTTCACACATTCGGCGTCGTCGAAGACGCGGAAGCCCGAACCTTGGGTAACGGGGGTGACGTTTTGAATCTCCATCCCGAAACGGATGTCGAATTTGTCGTCGCCGTATTTTTCTAACGCTTCGGCGTAAGTGAAACGAGGCCAAGGCTTGTGGAGAATCTTTTTGTCGCTCACCGATTCGACCAGCGCGGTGAACATGCCTTCGATCAGATTCATCACGTCGTCGCGCTGCACAAAAGACATTTCCATATCGAGCTGGGTGAATTCCGGTTGGCGGTCTCCCCGTTGATCTTCGTCGCGGAAACAGCGAGCGATCTGGAAGTAGCGCTCGATCCCGCCGACCATCAGCAATTGTTTCAACTGCTGCGGCGATTGCGGCAGGGCGTAAAATTTTCCGGGATGCACGCGGCTCGGCACCAGATAATCGCGCGCGCCTTCGGGTGTGGTCTTGAACAGGATCGGCGTCTCGACTTCAATGAAACCTTTGTCGCTCAAGTATTTGCGGATGAACGACGTGACGTTGTGCCGCAGAACCAGATTCTTTTTCATGCGCTCGCGCCGCAGATCGAGATAACGATATTTGAGTCGTAGCGTCTCATCCACGTTCGATTCTTCGTTGATGTAAAACGGCGTGGGCTTGGCGGCGTTCAACACTTTAACTTCGGTGGCTTCCACTTCAACCGCGCCTGTCTCCAAGTTTGGATTCTCGCTACCCGCCGGACGGGCGCGCACTTTGCCGACGATCTGCACTACGAATTCGCTGCGTAGATCGCTCATCACTTTGTATGCCGCCTCGTTTTGAGGATTGGCGACAATTTGTGTTAACCCGAATCGGTCACGCAGGTCAATAAAGATCAAGCCGCCGTGATCGCGGCGGCGGTTAACCCAACCGGCAAGCGTCACCGTTTGTGCGGCGTGTTCGGCGCGCAATTCCCCGCAAGTGTGTGTTTTTAACATGATGGTCTCCTGATAATGTAGAAATAAAAAAAGCCGCCCGTTTGCGACGGGCGGCTTGTGTGTCTGTGCCGATTGCTTAGCAAGCGAACAGAACAAAACGAAGCGCCCGTTTGGGGTTGTCGTTATTATTCACGTTCGCGCCATCCACAACAAAAATCTCTTTCATAGTGTGTGGGATTATATCACGACCCCATCTCGAAAAACAATGCCCACCAAATCTCAAAATTGCTTACCGGTTTTTGGACAATTCGCACAGGCACGGTTGGAACCGCCGTAGCGTTCTTGGCTGGCACCGGAACGACCAACACTTCATTCGCTTGCACATAACGCCCATCGTTGTGCGCCCAAGAGGCGACGTAAGCATCGGACGAGACGTAGGCTAACTCGGTGGCGAGCGCCGCTTTGGTGGCGGCTAATGCCGTCACCTCGGCGCGCATTTGATTCGCTTCGCCCGTGATCTTTTGACCGGCTTGAATCTTGCGATTGAAATCAATGATGACCGACAGCCCGATGATGATCAATACCACGATGATGATTTGCGTGGTGGAGATATTCAAACCGCGTTTGGGCGTTTGCCGTGTGGGGGTGGGGCGCTGCGCTGTGGTGTTCGGTGTGGCGGGTCGTGTTCGTTGTGGCTCGTTAAAAGTCGTCATTCATTTGCCTCGGATGCTATGCGCGGTAATCATACTCTAACTTTTGGTGGGCGCAACCTCACCCCCAACCCCTTTCCTGAAAAGGAGAACGCTTTTCAGGAGAGGGGAGTCAAGGAATTGCGATTCGTTCCCCCTCTCCCAAACGGGTGTAGTTCCGTTTGGGAGAGGGGGTTAGGGGGTGAGGAAAACAAAAATCCCGATCCATCTCGCAATCGGGATTGTGTGCAACTTGTGTGCCGAAGGAGGGATTTGAACCCTCACAACCTTACGGTCATAGCGCCCTGAACGCTACGTGTCTGCCAATTTCACCACTTCGGCAATTTGCTTTGTGGCGTGGATTCTATCTTGTTTCAATGATCTGTCAATCATGCTTGCTTCCACGCTTACCTGATTTATAATCATCCTACATGTCTTTCCTCACCCCGGTCTTCACCATCCTCATCTCGCCGACGGGCAGCGCGATCTATCACATCCTCACCCTCTTCGCGCTCGAAGCGGCGTTTGCCATTGCGCTTGGTCATTGGTGGCGGCGGCGCGCCGAATCACATTCGGGGCGAATGGCGGTCGCCGCCGGAATCGCCGGGGCAGGGCGCGGTCTCCTCTTCGCGCTCGGCACGTTGGGCGCGAGCGGACTCTTCCCCGCTTCAGCGATTCTTCCACCGTTAGATCGCGCTGTCACTTTACTAACTCTCCTCTTGCTTGGATGGGCGCTCACATTTTCTCAAGGGAATCTTTATGCCGATGTTGTAGCCGGTTTTGGAGTCGTCGGCGTCCTCATCGCTTCTCTCGCCGCAGGTGTGGAATGGTATTCGCCCGGCGCGAGCGGCGCGGCTTACAATCTTTTTGACACCGCGTGGACGATTGCCAAGATCGCCGTCATCGGAATTACGATTCTCAGTTTGTTTGCCGTCCACCCCGCCGATTGGACATTCTCCCTCGCTATCTTCGCCATGTTGCTCGTCGGCGTTGCCCTGCATTTTTTTAATCCGATCCCAACTGAAAATTATCCTGCCGCGGAACGCATGGCAGAATTGATCGCCTTGCCGTTAGTCGTTGTGATTCTCTATCGTCAGGCACTTGGATCGCCGCCGCCAAAAATTGATCGACGCCCACCTGAACCTACTGCGGATGCCGCCGCGCCTACTAAGGTGACGCCGCCGTTTACAGTGCCGCTGGATTTTCCTAAACCCAAGCCCACGTTGACCCCTCAAGCGGCAAGCGCCTTAGCCGCGATAGCATTAAGTGATGAACAGACTTTGTATCATCGCATCACCGAAGCGGTTGGCAAAACTATGTTGGCAGACATCACATTGGTCTTTGCCTCACCGGACGATAAAGACTCGATCACCTGCGTCAGCGGCTACGACCTCATCCGTGAGATCACGTTGCCTAAATTCACTTTAGCCACAAAGAAAATTAACACACTCGTTTCGGCGATTCAGCGCGGGCGAACTCTGCGGATGCGTCTCGACGCGCATCGCACCGAACTTTTGAACATCGCCGACGCGCTCGGTGTGGGTCCCTTCGACAGCGCGGCGATGATCCCTTTGCGAAGCGGTGAGAAAAATTTTGGCGGCATTATGATCTGCGCCCCGCACTCGCAAAAAGATTGGACGAACGAAGATCACGCTTTGTTGTCATCGCTCGCCACGCCTATCGTGGCGACCTTGCTCAAGGTGACATCGGCGGCCTCCCCGCCGCCCGCCGCCGCGCCCAATAAAGATTCGGAAGCGAAAGTGCGCGCCGCGCAAGAGAAAGCCAATCAACTTGCCGCCGAACTGGAAAAAGCGCGAGACGAGATCAATCAACTCAATCTCAAAACGGACAGCCTGGTGGCTCTCATTCAATCGCAGCCGTCGGGACCCGATACCGCAGAACAGATCGCTTCGCTGACTCAACAACTCACTGCGGCGCAAGCCGAGATCGCGCTGCTGGCTCATCAACTTGCCGCCGCGCAAAAAGAGATCAAATCGCTTAACGAAAAATGGATCGAAGAACAGCGGCTCGTCACTCAACATTCGTCAGAGCATCAAGCGCAGGACGAACACTTCGTCAATGACATCGCGGCGTTGAAACAGCAACTGGCGACGGCGCAATTGGAGAACAAGTCACTTAATGAGAGGTTGTTTGGGGCGCAGCGCCGTTTTGACGAACGGGCATCAGAGCATCGCGCAGAAAACGAGCGCGTGGCTGAAGAGATTGATTTATTGAAGCAGCAACTGGAGGCTGCCCGAACCGAGATCGCTTCGCTGGATGAGCAACTCGCTGGAGCGCAGAAGTCGGTGGCGGAGGCGGATGAACTTAAGCAAAAACTTGCCATGACCGCGCAAACCGAGATCAAGACATTGAACGAGAAACTGGTTGAAGATCAACGACACTCTCAAGCAGACGCGGATCGCCTCACAGAAGAAATCACGTCGTTGACGGAACAACTCGCCGCCGCGCAAGCCGAGACAAACTCGCTCGCCGAAAAATTGCGCGCCGCAGAACAGCGCGCGTCAGCCTCCGGCAAACCGGCAGACACCGACCGCCTTAGCAGCGAAATCGCCTCACTCAAACAACAACTCGCCGGAGCCGATATGGAGATCGAAGCCCTGCACCGCGAGAACAAACAACTGAGCGAGATACGTTCTACCGGACTCTTTTCCTCTCTCGCTTCGCAATCGTCAGACATCATCGCCCGCACGCAAGACCTTCGGCAACCGCTTACTTCCATCATGGGTTATGCCGATACGTTGTTAAAAGAATCCGTCGGCATCTTGGGCAAACCGCAGCGCAGTTTGCTGGAGCGCATCAAAGCCGGCACGGAGCGCATGAACATTGCGTTGGACGATCTGGCTCACGCTGCGGCGATCAGTTCCAAAAATGTTAAAGCGGGTCACGGCAGTGTTGCCGTCGCCGACGTGATCGAAAATGCTTTCACTCAATTGGTGGGGCGCTTCGGCGAAAAAAATATCGCGCTGCGGATGGATGTCGCCGACGATCTGCCGCCGGTCCATGCCGATGAAGATGCGGTCTATCAAATCATCGCCAGCTTGCTCACCAACGCTTGCAACGAATCGAAACAAAACAGCGATGTGGTGTTGACTGCTCAGGCGCACGACGAAGGTTATGTACTTGTCACCGTTCACGATTCGGGTGAGAGTATTTCGCCGGAAGAACAAGAAAACATTTTCAAGCGTGTGTATAGTGAGACGGGCTCGGGGTTGAGCCTTGCCAAAGCGCTCACCGAAGAGAGCGGCGGGCGCATCTGGGTGGAGAGCAAGCACGGCGGCAACACCTTCAACGTGTTACTGCCGACCAATCATGCAAACGTTTCGTGAGGCGCTCCTCAGCCTCGTTGTGTTGATCGTCGTCGCTGTTACCGTCCTCGGCGGAATTTTTTTGGCGATAGGAGAAACGGGCAGAGCGATCTCTCAACTCTCCTCGCGGACTCCCACGCCGCGCGGCGCAACACTCACGCCGACATTCGTTAACAGCGCCACGCTGCCGCCGTTGATCATTCCCCTCGCGGACACCGTCACCCCAAAGCCGTCTCCCTCTTCCAATGCGGACGCCGCCACTGCGACTCCTTTTGCGCTCATCACGCCCACACCCACATTTACCTTAACGCCGACGCTCGCCGCCACTGCCGCGATCGCCACACTCACTTCAACGGCTGCCGCGCCCACGACGGCGCCCCCGACGTTGCGATCCGCGCCGACATCTACTTCAACGCCGTGCGCCGTTCAATCCGGTTGGGTCACTTACACCGTGCAGTCAGGCGAGACGATGTTCCGCATCGCGCAGCGTTATGGTTTGAGCGCAGCGCAGTTACAGCAAGGGAATTGTTTGACGAGCCCGAATCTTTTTAGCGGGCAAAAAATTTTTGTGCCTGCTGTGCTGCTCACACCCGAGGCAACCGATACGCGACCCGCGCCCACCGCAACGGCTTCTCCGTTGACGATCTCGAGTGTGGGGCTGGCAACCGTAGAACTTGATTCGACTCGAGACAATGGGGCGATTGCTATTATCAAAGTAGTTGCTTCGGGCGGCTTCATGCCTTACATCTACGTGATCGATCAAGAAATCGGTCAGCCGTTTGATCACATCCGCTATAAGACTCAATGTGGCGCAACCATCAGCGGCACCATCCGCGTCACCTCCGCCGATGGTCAAGCGGCGACGAAGCCGTATATTTTTTATAACCTGCCGTGTCCGCCGAAATAAAAAAAACGCCGGGTGTTTCTAAAACACCCGGCGTCTGTTGGATATTAGCCATCCATTTCTTCATATAAAATTTTATCAATCTCTCGCAGCACTTCGCTTAAGTCTGGTGGCTCCGTGGCGAGAACTTTATCGCCCAAGTGTTTGTGGTGCGGATGGGTTTTGACTTCGGGGTGATGTGGCACGTTATCGTAGCGGAAGATCGCCTTATCATCCTTGTCTTGATAATGATAGGCATAGCGAGTTTTGACAATAACGTTTCGTTCCACACTTAATTTCTCTGAGGCTTCAAGTCGCGAGTCGTCATAGAAACTCAAGCGCGCGTAAAATTCTGCCGAGCGCTCGACCCCTTTAGATTTCCGCTCAATTTCCAGTTCTTCAATCTCGATCTCTTTGCGAGAGCGTATCGTTTCCTCGAGTCGCGCGAGATAGCGTTCAAGGAGTATCATGCGATAGACATGGGCAAAGCATAATGGTCCATTAGGTCAAAGACATATTCCAGATCACTTTTGACTTCTTGATAGAATTCGTACTTGTTTGCCCACCTGATAAATTCCATGCTGTCGCCCAACTTGCCTTTTTGGAATTTCTTGTAGAAGTCCTGAGATGGCATATTGTGTTTGATCTCAAGCCGTGTCAGTTCTTGAGTGAGCTCGAAATAATCGTCGAGAAGTGACCGATGCTTTATTGCTTTTCGCAAAGTTCGGATCAGTTCCGAGCCTGATTTGGGCATGTTCTTTTTAGTAAACCGAATAAGAGCCATAAACGTTTTCCCTTCGCACTTTATTCTATCATTCCATCAGTAGATCATCGCAATCATACTCACCCACTCCATCGCCGCATCGAAAGCGCGGTCACGTCCGGCGTAGCCGATCTCGTCGGCGAGTAATTTATCTACCGACGCCAAAGGGATGCGCGCGTTGCGCGAGACGGTCTCACTCCCCACT
>JACRLA010000447.1 GCA_016215145.1 Chloroflexota bacterium | reverse complement strand
TGACAATTCCTAAATACCCTTCGGGTTCGATGAAGTAGATCATTTCGGGCGCGATGCCGAGAGAGGCGGCTGCCGCAGTGGCATCACGCTCCACATTGCGATCAATGCCGAGATGTTCGGTGTTCGCCCCGCCGAGTCGAATCACAAAAGATTCGCACTCCACCTCCACGCGATAATTTTTATTGGTGATGCCGCCTGAAAGCGCTGTCGTGGATATTTTTTTGTTGCGCCATTGAGGAACGCGAGTGAGAGCGTCTTCGAGAGAGAGCATGGGTGAGATTATAAGGGGGGTTGGGCGAAAATCTTGAAGGGGGTGAAGGGGATGATCGCCGCATCATCCCCTTCACCCGTTCATCCCCTTCATTGAATTTACGAATGTCCTAGAATTTACGAATGTCCTAAAACAGTATGCGGCACATACAACTCTTCCAACTTCTTCCGCTCCTCATCACTCAACTTCACCTCCACTGCGGCTATCGCTTCTTCCAAATGATTCATCTTCGTCGCCCCAATGATCGGCGCGGTGATGCCGGGTTGATTTAAGATCCACGCCAACGCGATCTGCGACGGCGTCACCCCGCGAGTCTTAGCGATCTCCGCTACGCGATCCGCCACTTGATAATCTTGCTCTTGATAATACAAACCGTGCGCGAAGCCATCTGTCTTCTCGCGCGTGGTTGCTTCCTTTGAACCGCGTTGGCGGTTGCCGCTTAAGAATCCGCGCGCCAACGGGCTCCACGGAATTATTCCCACACCCGTATCACGGCAGAATGGAATCATCTCGCGCTCTTCTTCGCGGTAAACCAGGTTGTAATGATTCTGCATCGAAACAAATTTTGTCCAGCCGTTCATCTGCGCCGCGTATTGCATTTTGACAAATTGCCAAGCATACATAGACGATGCACCGATGTAGCGCGCCTTGCCCGCCTTCACCACGTCGTGCAAGGCTTCCATCGTTTCTTCAATCGGCGTGTTCGAGTCGAAGCGATGAATTTGATACAGGTCAACGTACTCCATGCCGAGTCGTTTCAACGAAGCGTCAATCTCGCTCATGATGTGTTTGCGCGACAGACCGCTTTGATTTTCTTTAGGCTGGGCGATGGACGGAAAGAAAACTTTCGTCGCCACCACCACTTCATCGCGCTTGGCATAATCGCGCAACGTGCGCCCGGTGATCTCTTCGCTTACGCCGAGCGAATACACATTCGCCGTATCAAAAAAATTGATGCCCGCTTCAATCGCCCGCTTCACAAAAGGCTTCGCTTGTTCTTCGCTCAACACCCAAGGTCGCCAGTTGATTGGGTCGCCGTACGACATCATCCCCAAACATATCCGCGAAACTTTTAAACCTGTCTTGCCGAGATTAACGTATTCCATTTTAAGTTTCCTTTCTTGAGGTCAGAGTATACTCTTAACACCAAGTCACGGAGACACGAAGACACTACGTTTCTAAAACTTTGTGTCTTGGTGCCTTTGCGCCTTTGTGTTATGACAAGAAAAATCATCCACCTCGACCTCGACGCTTTCTTCTGCGCCGTTGAAGAATTGCGCGACCCATCACTGCGCGGCAAGCCCTTCGCCGTTGGCGGCAAACCCGATGAGCGCGGCGTTGTCGCATCGTGTTCGTATCCCGCGCGGCGGCTCGGTGTTCGTTCCGCCATGCCCATGTCGCGCGCGGTGCGCCTCTGCCCGCAGCTCATCATCGTCCCCGCGCGTCATCGCGCCTACTCCGAAGTCTCCGAACAAGTGATGCAGCGTTTACACAACCTCACGCCGCTCGTCGAACAAATTTCAATTGACGAAGCCTTTCTCGACGTGAGCGATCTTCCCGATGATCCCGAAGTCATCGCCCGCCGTTTGCAAAAACAGATTCGTGATGAACTCAATCTCTCGTGTTCGCTCGGCGTTGCCACTAATAAACTCGTCGCCAAGATCGCAACGGATGTGGGCAAAGCGTCGGCGCGATCAAATGATTCGCCTAATGCGATTCAAATTGTGGAAGAGAAACGCGAAGCGCACTTTTTATCGCCGTTGCCCGTGATAGCCTTATGGGGTGTTGGACCGAAAACTGCCGCGCAGCTCGAATCCAAGGGGATGCGGACAATTGGCGACATTGCCCGCCAACCTGAGGGCGACTTGGTTCGCTGGTTTGGTAAGCATGGTTCCGATCTGGCACGTCACTCGAAAGGCATTGATGATCGCCCCATCGTCACCTCTTACGAACCCAAATCCATCTCGCAAGAGACCACCTTTTTGCGCGACGTGCGCGACGCGACGACTCTCAAACGCACCCTCCGCGCCCAAGCCGATGAAGTGGCGAAGAGTCTGCGCCGCGAAAAAATTGGCGGCGTCACCGTTAAACTTAAAATACGTTGGAGCGATTTCACGACTCTCACTCGCCAAAAAACTCTAACCCAGCCCACCGATCAGGCGAACATCATCTACGAACTTGTTGAACAACTCTTCAATAATGTGTGGAAGAATCAATCCGTGCGCCTCATCGGCGTGGGTGTCAGCGGCTTGGGCGAGATGTATAAGCAGTTGAGCTTGCTCGACGGGGACGAGCGCGAGCGCAAATTGCAAGAGACGCTGGATAAGTTGGATGCGAAGTTTGGGAAGGACGTGGTGAAGCGGGGAAGCGAAATGAACAATGAACAATGAGACCGTGAACATTGGCGGCATAATGATCGGGTTCAGAAAAATGCCAACTAGCGGATTAGAAAACCGCTCCCCCACAACTTTCCAAAAGTTTCGACAACACCTGACAGGTCTTGCTGAACTTAACACTCGCTGAAATTTAAACAGACCTGTCAGGTGTGATCATCAGGAGACTCGAATGTTCTTTCAAAACAAATGGCAACAAGCCGTAACACTGTATCGTGAATACCCCAAAACATTTTGGACATTGACGCTGGTGACCTTCATTGATCGTCTGGGCGGGGCGTTGCTGTTTCCCTTCTTCGCCCTCTACATCACCAATCGTTTCAAAGTGGGCATGACTCAAGTCGGGATTCTGTTCGCCGTATTTTCGTTTTCCAGTTTTGTCGGAATCTTCCTCGGCGGCGCGCTCACCGATCGTCTGGGGCGGCGCAGTATGCTCATCTTCAGCCTCATCTCAACTTCGGTCAGCAGTGTGCTGATGGGCTTGGTTGATTCATTCCAAATGTTCATCTTGCTGGCGCTCGTCGTCGGAGTTTTTAACGAAGCAGGCGGACCCGCACATCAAGCAATGGTCGCCGACTTATTGCCCGAAGAAAAACGCGCAGAGGGCTACGGCATCATCCGCGTTGCCTTTAATCTTTCTGTCACCATCGGTCCCGCCATCGGCGGATTCTTGGCGGCGCGTTCCTATTTATCTCTCTTCATCGCCGACGCCGTCATCAGCTTGATCACCGCCGTATTGGTTTACCTCTATTTGCCCGAAACCAAACCCGCGCCTCACCCCGACGCCAAACCCGAAAGTATGGGCAGCACGTTTCGCGGTTACTTTTTAGTTTTCAAAGATCGCCTCTTCATGTTGTTCGTCGGCGCGTGTATGCTCATGGGGTTTGTGTATATGAACATGAACACCACGCTCGGCGTATATTTGCGTGATACCCATCAAGTCCCCGAATCGGGATACGGATTCATCTTGAGCCTCAACGCGCTCATGGTGGTTCTGTTCCAATTCTGGACGACACGCCGCATCCAAAAATATCCGCCGATGCTGATGATGGCGTTGGGGTCAGCGTTCTATGCCATTGGCTTTGCCATGTATGGTTTTGTTTCGCTCTACGTGTTGTTCTTGTTGGCGATGGTGATCATCACCATTGGCGAGATGATCGTCTCGCCGGTGTCGCAGGCGTTAGTCGCCCGTCTCGCGCCCGAAGATATGCGCGGGCGTTACATGGCGGTCTCAGGTTTCTCGTGGGGCATACCGTTTGCTATCGGTCCCTATCTCGCCGGGCAGATAATGGATAACGCCGATCAACGTTTGCTTTGGTATGCGGCGGGGATCATTGGAGTGATGGCAGTCAGCGGATTCTTAATGTTGCACCGCCTCACCCGCGCCGCCTCTGTGCCAAGTGAGGCGGCTACTACTTAGTTTCGAGCATACTGCGTTATGCTTTTTCGGCGAGTTGGCGCAACCTATTGATATAGGCTTCTTTGTTCTTCCAAACAATATAATCTTCCCATGCAGGATGTCCGACTATTTTTTTCTCTTCAATCGCTTTATACAAGGCTTCTTTGGAGAAGACATCATAGCGTTCACGAATAGTGGCGATCTCATTTTCCGCAAGGCGAATTTCTTTTTCGACTAGAGCGAGAAGCCCCTTGCGAATCAATTCGGCTTCGGGCATGGAGAGCAAGCCACTAAGTTCGAGAGTTAATGTTTGGGCAGTCATAGTTCACCTCGTTGAGATTAAGTATACTGTCATTCACACTTCTTACCAAATTTGTTACGTAATCAAAGGACTTAAACAATGAAACGTCTCCTCACAATTTTCTTTCTCTTCATCTCCAGCTGTGCCGCTCCCACACCCTCACCCAGCCCCACCCAGTCACTTGCCCCCACAGCAGTGGCGGCATCACCTGTTGCAATAACGGCGACGACCCAATCGCAACCCAAAGAGCAAGCGGTGACGATCATTCCATTAAGTGGTGATCTCCAAAACAGTAAAGCCGAAATTTCTGGTCTCGCTTGGTACAAAGACTTTTTGATTGTCATGCCGCAGTATCCGAACTTTAGAAGCGCTTCGGGCGATGGGCGTTTGTTTGCGATCCCCAAAGCGGACATCATTGCCTTTTTGGATGGCAAGACGAAAACAGTTTCGCAAAAAGAGATTCCGTTTTTTGCGTCGGGCATCACGCAAAAAATAAAAGGCTATCAAGGTTTTGAAGCGATTGAGTTTAAAGAGGATCGTGTCTACATGACGATTGAAGCCGAGCCGGGCGGCATGATGGGTTATTTGGTCAGCGGCACGATCCAACCAGACTTGAGCGAGATACGACTTGATGCTAATGTATTAATTGAAATGAAACCGCAAGCCGATGTGAGCAATGCTTCAAACGAAACATTGATGTTGACGAATGATCGTCTGATCTCATTCTATGAGGGCAACGGCGCGAAGTTGAATCCCAAACCGATTGGCTACGCTTTCGCCTTGCCGACTCTGGATGTGATGCCGCCG
>JACRLA010000446.1 GCA_016215145.1 Chloroflexota bacterium | reverse complement strand
AAGTTGGTAACTTGTCCTACAACTTCGTCAACACCTCCGCCCCATTCTCCGTCACCACTATCGTGTGTTCAAACTGCGACGAGAGCCTTCCATCTTTTCTCACCACCGTCCCACCGTCGTTCAACAATTTCCATTCGGGTCGTCCTTCGTTGATCATCGGTTCAATGGTGAAGACCATGCCGGGCAAGAGGATGGGTCCCAAACCGCCGGGTCCGGTGTGCGGCACCGAGGGGGCTTCGTGCAAGTTGCGCCCGATGCCATGACCGCCCCACTCGCGCACCACGCTGAAACCATTTTTCTTTGCATGTTTTTCAATTGCCAAACCAATGTCGCTCAAACGATTTCCGGCGCGCGCCGCTGCAATGCCGAGCCGCAAACATTCTTGAGTGACGTCCATTAACTTCTGCGCTTGCGGAGAAATTTTTCCGATGGCGTAGGTCACACAAGCGTCGCCGCAAAAATCGTTGTACTTCAAGCCGATGTCCACTGCCACGATGTCGCCCTCTTTCAAGCGTCGATCATCGGGGAGTCCGTGACAGACTTCTTGATTAATCGAAGCGCAAATGACTCCGGGGAACGGCGGATGATCGGGCGGGTTGCCGCGATAATTTTTGTAGAGAGGCAGCGCGCCGTGCTGCTCGATCAGTTTCGTCACGATGCGATCTAATTCGCACAGTGTGATCGCAGGGCGCACCGCCTCTTGCAGCGCGGCAAAACACTCGGCGACCAGTTTGCCCGCTTCGCGCATAGAGGCGATCTCTTTAGGGTCTTTCAAACGAATACGTTCGGTTTTTTTCTTAGGCATGTTTAACGCTCGAGGCGAGTAACACCGTTAATGTAAACGTCGAGCCTTTCCCTTCCCCTTCGCTATACATGGCAACACTGCCGCCCATTATCTCGGCAAGTTTGCGCGAAATGCTCAACCCTAAACCGGTGCCGCCATACTTGCGAGTCATACTGCCATCGGCTTGCACAAACGGCTGGAACAATTTGGGTTGTTGATGAAGCGGGATGCCGATGCCGGTATCTATCACGGCGATCTCCATCTTGGAATTTTCGACCCGCGCCTGCACGGTGACGCCGCCTTGGTGCGTGAACTTTATGGCGTTCCCCACCAAGTTCAACAACACTTGCCGCAACATATCCGGGTCAGCCCAAGCAGGAGGCAACGACCCGGCAGGAAGATTCACAGTTAACGTGATTCGTTTTTCGTCGGCTTGAACGCGGATTAAAGCATACACATCGGCAAGAATGGGGGCGATGTCCACTTCCTGCATACTCACATCCATCCGACCCGATTCGATCTTGGCAACGTCGAGGACGTTATTGATGATGGTCAACAAACGCTGCGAAGCGTTGTAAGCGATGTGAACACATTCATGCTCCTCTTCTCGCGTGTCACACAAACCGTCTACGACCATGCTCAACGAGCCGATGATGCCGGTGAGAGGCGTACGCAGCTCGTGAGAGGTGTTGGCAAGAAACTGACCTTTAACTTGATTCGCTTCTTCAGCCGTCTCCCGCGCCAATTCCAAACGCGACAGCAAGTTCACATTTTCCATGGCGATAGCCACTTGTTCAGAGAAGGCAATGATCACGCGGCGCACGCGCTCGTCGAAGGCGTCGAGGTGCTGGCTCGCCACGTCCAAGACGCCGATCACTCGCCCGCCGAAGATCAACGGCACGCACAGTTCGGATTGTGTGACGTCGTTGCCGCGCAAATAACGCGGGTCAATGGCAACATTTGGCGAATACACCACTTCACCGTTTCGGGCGGCAACGGCGAGCAAGCCTATACCATCAAGTGATACCGGCTTCGGCGGGTAAAAATGCTCATCACCACCGTGGGCGATCACTCGCAGTTCGCGGCTCGCTTCATTCAATAGCAGCACCGCACAGTGTGCCTGATTTAGCTCTTCGGTAACGATAGCCGCCACGCGCGCGCCGAGCGACTTAAGATCACTGCCGGGATTCAGCAGCTCGGACGAGGCATGATAGAGCGAAGCCAGTTCGGAAGCATTTTGTTGAGTGGCTTTATAGAGTCGGGCATTCTCAATTGCCACCGCCGCTTGATCGGCAAAGACTTGCAAGCGGTCGGCATCGGCAAAGGTGAAAAGTCCCGGCGTGGCGCTATCCAGATTCAGAAAACCGATCACCTCACCTCTTGAATGAATGGGAGCGCCCAGATAGGATCGAACCCAAGCAAGTTCAGGAAACACGACCCAGCCCTCGATATTATTTGGATCAGGCACAACCACCGGTTTCAAAGTTGCCCCCATTTTACGAAGGCTTGGCATACTATCCAGCGACAAGCGCAAGTGATCAACCATCTCCTTAAGCCCGCGCCGGGCGTAACCCGCCGCGCGGGCTACGTAAATAGTGTCTGTCACTTCATCTAACATCATGATGCTCGCCGCGTCATGCGGCAGCACACGTCCAATAACATCTAAAATGAGATCCAACACTTCATCCAAATTAAGCGTGCTGTTGAGCGCGGCGGCGCTATCGCGCAGGGCTTCGGTCAACGCGCGATGTTGGCGTTCTGCCGCTTCGATCTTTTGGCGGCTAAAAGCGGCGCCCAGCGCGCCCGCCACACTCTTCAAGGCTTCGATCTCCGCCATTAGCCAGCGCCGCTCGCGCCAGTGATCGGTGAAACCAAGTACCCCCCACCAATCGTCGCCGACAAAAATCGGCACCAGAGCAAATGAGAGAGCGTTTTGCTTAATCAGTCCGAGCCGTTCTTTGGGCGGAAAATCTCGCGGTAGACCATAAACGGGCGATCCCGCTTTCAAGAGAGCCGCCCAACGTTCAATGCCCATCTGTTTGTAAGAAACCTTTTGGAACATTTTATTTCTTGCTCTGACTTTGTTGGTGCGCGCCGACCACAAATAGCGCATCGTGCAGTACAGATCGCCGCCGTCATCGTGATTTTCAAAAAAGTAAGCGAAGGTGGTGTCCGTCGCCCGACCCAGATGAGCAATAACTTCCGGCAGCGTCTCGTCCAGATCACCCGGCATCAACAGTTGGTGACTCACCTGCGCCAACGCCTGAAGGATAAAATCTCCGTGCCGTGTCTCGTCCAGCAAACGGCTCTTCTCAATCGCTAACGCCACGGCATCCCCCGTTTGAGCGAGTAAATTGACGTTGATGTTGTCAAAACCAAAAGTGCGTCTCCACAGAAAACTTAATGCGCCGATGATCTGATCACCCACATGCAAGGGCAGGCTTACACGCGAGCGAAAACCATTTTCAAGCAAGGCGGCTTCCACCGGGTATTCTGTTTCTGTAGATAAATCCAAAGTAACGTGAACGCGCCCGCTCAGCAGATCACCCTGCGCCGCCGTCGTCGTGGTCAAGAATGGAGTCATCGCTTCCAAGCCGGCGCGAGACCGATCCACTGCCACCACCGTAAATTTTTCGCGGTTGTCATCGAGCAGCATAAGAGAGACATGCTCACAACCACTTAACATCTTAAGCCCTTCGGCGATCTCGCCAAACGAACCGATGACGTCCGGCACAGCATTCAGACTCCGCAGGACATCACTCGCCCGCCACATCTCCTGGGCATTGCGCGAGATCGATTCAAACAACCGCGCATTTTCAATCGCCACCGCCGCTTGGCTGGCGAAGGTCAACGCCAAACCGGGATCGAAATCGTTGTAAAAACCAACTTGCTGTTTATCCAAATTCAGCACGCCGATGACTCGATCTTTGACCACAAGCGGCAAGCCCAACCAACAACGAATATACGTCGCCGTTTGGCGGTTGAGCCAACGCGGATCAGATGAGGTGTCGGCGATCACCACCGGACGGCGTTCTGAAATGACTTCACGTATATGAGCTAAATTATCAAGACTCAAATTTGTAGCTTGTGCGCTGTAAAGGTCAAAGCCGTGCGCTGCGACAATGTCTAAAGTGTCGCCGACTAGCAGCATGATGGAGGACGAGTCATAATCTACCACGCGGGCAAGTTGTTCAAGGATCAGTTGCAGCAAGCTGCCCAATTCCAGACTCGTCGTAAACGTGTGCGCCACTTCGATCAGCGCTTCGGCTTGAACGCGTGCCGCGCGTTCAGAAATAAAAAGACGCGAGTTTTGAATCGCCACTGCCGCTTGATCGCCCAACAAGCGAAGGGCGCTCAACTCCGAAGTAGAAAACTCGTGCGGCGTGCTGTAGGCGACGTTCATCACGCCCACCACGTCCTGTCCAATCTTTAATGGAAGACCAATGATCGCTCCGTGCCAACTTAATCCAACAAAGAGCGGATCGGTATTCATGTTAGGCACCACGATCATTTCGCCTCGGCGAGCAACGGTGTAGGTCAGCCCATTCTCGCGGGGCGGCGAATAGGGGCGGGTACGAAAATGCTCTAGCGGCATCCCCGCGCCGAACGATAGAACATCACGTTTAGAATCGTATAGGAATAAGTGAGCATCTTGAGCATCGCGAGCCAAGCGCAGTGCACTTTCCAAAATGCGCGCCAACAAATCACTGAGTTCTAAATTAGCCGTGAGGCTTAAGCTCGCCTTCAACACTTCTTCCATTTGAGCGGTTTGCTCACGGCTTGTCTCTTCGGCGATCTTGCCCTCGGTGATGTCGCGCGCGACCCAGATGACAGAATCATTCGTCAACGGTGAGATCGCCGCGTTGAACCAAACATCTTTACCTTCAATGGTCAGGCGGTATTCACTATGCACCGTGTCGCCCGTCTTCAAAGCGCGTCGAATGTAACTCGACATTTCAACCGCTTTCGGTTGCGGAAAAATTTCGTGGAGCGTTTTGCCGAGCCGCTGTTCAGCCGGTTT
>JACRLA010000442.1 GCA_016215145.1 Chloroflexota bacterium | reverse complement strand
TCTTGCCTCTGCCCCTCGTTTCGCCGTAAAATCTTTTTATCCTATGAGCAAAAACGATTCGATGAATACGTCAAAGACCAATTGGGAGAAGGTTGACGCATTAACTGACGACCAAATAGACACCTCGGATATTCCACCGCTTGGCGAATCATTTTTCGCGCGGGCAAAATGGCGCAAGCCTGCTAAACCTGTGACGGTGACAGTACATCTCGACCCCGAAGTGTTAGCCTGGTTTAAAGCGCAAGGGGATCACTACGAGCAGAAGATCAACGCCGCGCTTCGCATCTATGCTGAAGCGCATAGGGTCTACGAAGACTAAATTTTTATGACGCCGTAAAATCTTTTCATCGTCCAACGCCAAGACCCGAAGGGTTTCTAAAACCCTTCGGGTCTGCAAGTATCAAAGGAGCCCTCCATGTCCAACCTCTCCTCTCGCCCCACTCAAATCATCATCGGCATAATGATCATCATCGCCCTCAGTGCCTGTCAACCAAACGCCGCGACCATTGAACCTGCCGTCGCTAACACTCCAACTGTCCAACCCTCTAACACGCCCGTTCCCACCACTACCCTTGCCCCCACAAAAATCTCTTCACTCACTTCCTCAGCTACCCAAAGAGTTGAAGCTGTTGCGACATCCCAGCCAACCCCAAAAGAATTAATCTATATGAATAAGGTTGAAACTAAATTTATCGAACCAGTATTAGATGGCGGTAAGTTTGAAGATTTAAATGGAAAACTATTGGGAGTATTGTATGAAGTCGCAAAACCAACCAATCCCGGACAGTTATTTTATACCAAAGGGGTAGAAGTGTTTAAAGGAAGTGACGGATCTATATATAGCACGTAATATATTGCAGAACGTCAAATGGTTATAACTAGAGTAAAAACAATACGGTACTATACCGGTACAATTAGTACTATTATTGATTATAAAGATTTAGGTAGATTAGATATTAAAGAACTAACCGATGGTCACACAAAGATCTTTCTTAGAAACGCAAAATATTTAAGTAAGGAGGGTATGATTGAAGCAATTGATAATGCCGTTAAAGGGGTAGAAATTCTAGAAGGAGAATTAGATTTTGGGTATGGCGTTCTGAAATAGTTGACATTGGTTCTTTAATAATGGGATACTATAGATAGATGAAATGGAGAGTTATTATTGGGACTATATTATTGATAGCCAGTTTGGGTGGGTGGTGGTATTGGAGCGTTACAGAAAACGTAGGGATAAAGATTGCGTAGGCCCAGCACATCCCGCGAGGAGAAAGAAGAACGCGATGAGAGATAGAGATGAGCGGCGCATACGATTTAGTGATGATAACAAAAAAGCGGACGACCTACTCATCCGCTTCAATCTTTGATCCTTAATCTTTAATTTCAAGTTTCTCCTGTTCATCAATCCACTTCGCCGCCATCGCGGGCAATTGGCTTGCCGGTCCATCGTGGCGGGTGCAGCGCGGGAGCGACGATAAAAAGAGTCGCCCATATTGTTTTGTCAACACGCGGCGATCAAAGATGGCGACCACGCCGCGATCTTGTTTGGAACGAATCAATCGCCCAAAGCCCTGCCGGAATCTCAAGATCGCTTCTGGCACCGAGTAATCGTAAAACGAATTTTCAAACGTCTCACTGCGTGCGGCGACGATTGGATCGGTCGGCACATCAAACGGAAGTTTGGCGATCACTAACGCCGATAACGCTTCGCCCTGCACATCCACCCCTTCCCAAAAACTGCGCGTCCCCAACAACACCGCTTGCTCTGCCGTGCGGAAGTTTTGCAACAGTTGATGGCGCGACGAGCCTTCCGTTTGATCGTAAACCACAATGCCCGCTCGCTCCAACGGTCCGCGAATCGCTTGCGCCGTTTGCTTCATCTGCGCGTGTGACGTAAACAAAACCATCGCCCGCCCTTTAGTGGCAACGCACAACTTGCTCACGCTGTTCTCAAAGGCGCGTTGATAGCCGATGCGATCCACAGGTTCGGGGATGTCGTTGACCACATACAACAGCGTGGACTTTTCGTAATCGAAGGGCGAGCCAACCGCCAGTTCGCTCACATCCGTCGCGTTGAGTCGTTTCTTGATGTAATCGAACTTGCCCGCCGTCGTCATCGTCGCCGATGTCAACACCACCGACTCTTTTTCATTCCACAAATGTTTTTCAATGAGCGGTCCCACATTCAACGGCGCGACGTGCAGTGAGAGTCGTTCACCGTCGGTGCTGACGTCAATCAAATAGATCATCTTTGGATCGGATTCGGAGACCAGAGCGTGAACTTGAGTCGCAAACTCGTCGAAGGTGCGCGCCGCCGATGCCAGCGCGGCTGTGATCTCTTCCCGATCTTCGATCTCGTGCTGATCGAGTTCACTTAAACCTTTGGAGAGTTTGGTCAACGTATCAATCACCGGCGTAAGCGCCGAATTTAAATTTTTCCAAGCATCTTCTACATCATCCCACGCCGGTTGAGCGCGCGTGCCAGCCACAATCCGAATCTGCTGTGAGTAGCCGCTGTCCTCACGTCCGCTTTGTTCGCGCATCAAACGGCAGAACTCACCGAGGATGTCGAAGAAGTGTCCGGTGTGGATGAGCGCGGTGGAGATAGCGTTATAGGTTTTATCCACCGCGCCACTTAAGATCATGAACTCGCCATTGGGGATCACATCGCGACAGGCTTTCATCGCCTGCCCCAACAATCCCGAATTCGGTCCGCCCAATTCCTTCAACGCCTCTTCGATATTTTTCTGCGAGACTTCGTAACTTAATCCGTTGGTGGTCGCCGCCTCAAGGTGATGACCTTCATCAATAATCAACCGTTGATACGACGGCAGCAACTGACTCCCCACCGCCACATCCGCCAATAACAGCGCGTGATTCACAATGATGACATGCGCCGCTTGCGCCGCTTGCTTGGCGCGATACATCGGGCAGATGCCGCCCATCTGCGACGAGCAACGCTCGCTGGTGCAGTTCTCATCTTCCGCCGAGAGTCTGTTCCACGCGCCGCGCTCGCCGGGTCCGCTCAAAGTTATTTCGGCAACATCACCGGTTTTAGAATTTGGTAGCCAGACCAACAACTTCGCCAACAAACGAACTTCATCGGCGTTGCGCGGACCCCGCCGCCGAATCGATTCGAATCGGCGCGGGCATAAATAATTGGAGCGACCTTTAAGCAATGAGGCGCGGAAGTCCATGCCCAAAACTTTCTTGATCGCCGGAACGTCTTTGTTGATTAACTGATCTTGCAAGTTGATCGTGTTGGTGGAGATCAACACGCGCTCGTTGTTCGTCACTGCCCAATGAATGGCGGGCAACAAGTAGGCAACGCTTTTACCCGTGCCGGTTCCGGCTTCGATCAACTTATGTTGATTGTCGTTGAAAGCGTCTGTCACTGCCTTCAACATCCGCACTTGTTCGGGGCGATGTTCAAACGAGTCGAAGTGAGATTCAAACGCGCCGCCTGATTCGAGCAATGAAGCGATCGCGTCGGCGTCAATCGGTTGACGCTGTTCAACCGGCTTCAACGGTTTCGCCGCCTCGCTCGCATCGGCGAACAACGGACCCATTACGTGATCCCGCGTCACCTTCAACGCGCTGCTTACTTTTTCCCTCGATCTCACTTTGAGCGCTTCTTCAAAGAACAGATCGCCGCCCCACGAAATCTCTTGCCCAATGCGAGCGATCTCGGCTAACACATCGAGCGGCAAGTCGAGCGCGCGCTCAAATAATTTTCGATACAGGGCGAGTGAAAGTTTTGCGTCATCCAGCGCGCGGTGCGCGTTGTTGACGATGATGCCATTCGCCTGTGCTAACGCGCCCAAACTATATTTACCGGCATCGGGCATCAACACGGCGGCGAGATCGTAGGTGTCAAGCAGATCGTGATCTTTAAAGAGTTTTTGCTTGCGTAAAAATTTGAGATCGAACTTGATGTTGTGCCCGATGATGATCGCATCGCCGACAAACGCCTCAAGATCGGGCAACGCTTTACGAAGCGTGGGCGCTTTGGCAACCATCGCATCGTTGATGTTGGTTAATTGTTGAACGTAAGGGGGAATCGGGCGACCCGGATTGATCAGCGTCGAGTATTCACCTTCGACGCGCGTGCCGTTAAATTTAATAGCACCGATCTCGATGATGGTTTCGGTTTCCGCGTCTAAGCCGGTGGTCTCAATGTCAAGGGAAACGATAGGGCGCATGTGGATTTTGGATTGTAGATTTCTGATTGTGGAATCGCGCGAGAGTCAGAAACCCGTTTTCTTCAAGAAAACGGGTTTCTTGTTTCACTCTCCAAGTTTAGCATACCCAATGCCTTAAACGGAATACGCATCACGCATTACGCATTACGCATCACGCATCACGTATCACGTAATTACGCATCACGCATTACGCATCACGTATCACGCATCACGCATCACGTAATTACGCATCACGCATTACGCATCACGTATCACACT
>JACRLA010000033.1 GCA_016215145.1 Chloroflexota bacterium | reverse complement strand
TATAAATTTCTAGATTTTGTTTTAGGGGCGAGGAAAGAGAACCACGAAGAAACAAAGAACACAAAGAATTACCAATTACTATTTACGATTTTATATTGGCTCATCTTCCCCCTCTTCTCCATCCTCATGCTGCGCTTCGTCGCGCCGACGTTTGATAAGTCGTTGACGCTGGCGGCGTTGTTCTTGTGCGCCTTTCTGATTCTCACGCCGACGGATTCGCGCGGCGCGGTTTTGACTTTCATCGCGGGCGCGGGGCTTGGATATTTTTTGGAGTTGTGGGGAACGACGCGCTTATGCTGGACGTATTACACGCGTGAGATGCCGCCGTTGTTTGCTGTGTTGGCACACGGCATGGCGGCGGTTGCTTTTTGGAGAACGGCGTTGATTGTGAGAATGTTTTTGCAAAAAATCTCTTCTCTAATCTCTCTTCCTCTCCGTAAACCCCTCGACCAAATCTAAAACCAGTTCGCGCAAGTCGCCACGATTGGGGAGTGAGCCCATCATGCCGTACATCGCCGCCGAGCGTTGCGGCAAACCCGAGTCGCCGCCCAGCACGGATGAGGCACGCGCGGTCAATTTGCTCACTACGTCTTCCGGCAAAATTTTCACCGCAGCTTCCGCCAATTTAAGAATCAACGTGTTGCCAATTTTTTGCAGAGTCGGCTTGCGCGCCGAAGTTGCCGCCGCAGTGAGATCGCTCAAAAAAAGATCGACGATGCGCGCGTGAGTCGGCATCACCGTGAGATGCAGCGTCGGCGGAAATTGTTGACGATCCAAATGCCAGCCGCGCAGAGTCATCTCGTCGCCCACTTCGTAGATATTGAGTCGATCTGAAGTGATCGCCATCACGCTCATGTCGGGATCACTCACGATGTGTAAGCCGTCAATGGCGTTGATGCCGTCGCGCAATTGAGTCGCCGTCTTCATCACCTGATCAGTTAGCGCCAGATAACCTTCTTCGCCCAAATAATTCATCACCGCCCACGCCGCCGCAATCGCGCCGCCGGGTCGCGTGCCGACCATCGTCGGCGAAGCATAGATGCCGCCCGACCAATCGAGATAAGCAAATAGTTGATGGCGGCGAATTTTTTTGTGGCGATAGAGAACGAGTGACGCGCCCTTTGCGGCGTAACCGTATTTGTGCAAGTCGGCAGAGATCGAAGTGACGCCGTCAACGCTAAAGTCGAACGGCGGGATCGGGTAGCCGAGTCGGCGGGCGAAGGGGAGAAGGAATCCGCCAACGCAAGCGTCAACGTGAAAAAGTATTTCGTGATCGCGGGCGATGTGCGCCAGATCGGAAATTGGATCGATCACGCCATGCGGATACGATGGCGCAGAGCCGACGATGAGAACCGTGCGCGGAGTGATGGCGTTGCGAATCGCAGATACATCGGCGCGGAAGTCGGCGCGCACCGCAGTGTGAATCGGTTTGCGGTTGAAGTAGTGCGCGGCTTATTCAAACGCGGGGTGCGCGGTGGCGGGCAGAATCATTTCGGGCGAAGTGATGCCGCGCGCCCTGCCCCATTCGCGCGCGGTCAACACCGTCATCAACAAACTTTCTGTGCCGCCCGATGTCATGTTGCCTACGACCTCATCATCGCCACCGAGCAAGCGCGCGCTCATGGTGATCACTTCTGTTTCAAATTGGCGCAGACTCGGAAAGGCAGTTGGGTTGAGTCCGTTCTCGGACATGAAGAGGGTGTAGGCTTCTTTTTGCAGCGCGGCGAGTTCGTCGTCGGCGGCGAAAACTAAACTGAACACTTTGCCTTCGCGCCACTTCACGTCGCGCTCGCGCATGGTTTTCATTTGCGATAATACGTTTTCTTTTGACGAGCGATCTTTGGGGAGCATAGATTTTGTGTAGAGAATCTAGAACCGTTGAACGCCGAATTCGCTGACAGTGCTGATGAACGCTGTTTTAAGTTTTTTTCAGCGAATCTCAGCGAAAATCAGCGTCATCAGCGTTCAATGGTTTTCTCTCTATTTTTATCAGCGAACTCAGCGTTCTGGTTTTAATATCGCGGTCACGCGAACTCGCGCCCGCCGGTTAAGTTGTAGGCTTGTCCGGTGATAAAACTCGCTTCATCGGAAACAAGGAAGGCGACGAGTTGAGCCACGTCTAACGGCGTGCCGAGCCGCCCTGCCGGAATCCGCGCCACTAAATCTTTGGTCACTTGATCCACCGTCTTGCCCATCACAAAAGATTCTAATTGCAACCCCCACTGCTTCATCGCCGTATCAATATCGCCGGGCAGAATCGCATTCACCGTGATCCCGAATTGCGCCACTTCTTGCGCCAGCGATCCAGTGAGGGCAGTGATCGCCGCTTTGCTCGCAGCGTAAGCCGCCATGAAGATACGCGGACGCACTGCCGCAATCGAAGACATATTGACGATGCGCCCGCCCTTGCCGCTTTCCATCATTAAAGGCAAGGCATACTTGCAGCATAAAAATGTTCCTGTGGCGTTGATCTCCAGCGTGCGCCGCCACGCTTCTTCGGACATTTGAATCACGGGCGCGGGACCGACGGCGACTCCGGCGTTGTTGATCAAAATATCTAAGCGTCCAAATTTTTCTTTGGTCTGGGCGATCATCGCTTCGACGGATGATCCGTTTGAGACATCCACGCGCAAAGGCAAAGATTTAACTCCAAGCGATTCGATCTCTTGAGCGAGTGCGCTTAATTCTTCCCACGCGCCGTTGCCCGCATTCGGCAAATCCGTCGGCGGCGCGCAGAGATCAGCCACAACCACGTTCGCACCGTCTTGCGCCAAACGCAAAGCAATCGCCGCGCCGATGGCGCCTTTGCGTCCGGCGCCGGTGATAATAACAACTCTATCTTTTAAATTTGACATGGATAGCCTCTATAATCGAAAACAGAGAAGAGTATTGTAGTTTTAGCGTTCTAATCCGCTGACGAACATTGTTCTGATCTTCAACAGTTAGCGCCTGTGCGACTCCCGCGTTGCTATGCCGAAATTGTTGGGCTTGCTTCGGTGTCAACGGATAAACGGATATAGAGCGCGAATCC
>JACRLA010000443.1 GCA_016215145.1 Chloroflexota bacterium | reverse complement strand
GTATCGAAGTTGAGTCGAAAGCGCACATGGGGATACGCCATGGCATAGCGTGTGATGAGGTTAGAGATATGCCCACGCTCGGAGACTTCGGATTTTAAAAACTTGAGGCGGGCGGGAACATTGAAAAAAAGATTCTCAACAGTGATGACCGTGCCTTGCGGCGCGCCGATCACATTTTTGTTGACCAGAGTCGCACCCTCAAATTTTATTTGCGTGCCGTCGTTTTCGTTCTGGGCGCGGGTGATCATGTTCGTCCGCGAGACCGAAGCGATTGAAGCAAGCGCCTCACCGCGAAAGCCCAATGTTTGAACTGAAAACAGATCGTCGGCGGAAGTGATCTTCGATGTGGCGTGACGCGCAAAGGCAAGTTCAACTTCATTCGCGGGGATGCCGACTCCGTCATCCGAAACGCGAATCAAATTGCGCCCCCCACCCTCAATGTCCACGTTGATCGTTTTGGCTTGGGCGTCGAGCGCGTTCTCGATTAATTCTTTGACGACAGAGGCGGGACGTTCTACGACTTCGCCCGCAGCAATTTGTGAAGCGATGTCTTCGGAGAGGAGGCGGATGGGCATGGGGGGATTATAAATGGAAGTTCGATGTTGGAGGTTAGAAGTTGGAGGTTGGAAGCGTAGTGATAAAATACGTAGTGAAGGAGTAACGACCATGCCTAAAGTAAGTTACACCAAAGAGAACATGCCCAAGAAACCCGGCGAGATGGTAAAGGCGTTGCGAGAAGCGGCAAAGACCACCACGCCACTTGACGATCTGATCGATCTCACGCGAGAGATGGTGCATCTTGAAATCAAATATAAAATGTCGTCGGAGGAGTTCTTCGCTAAATTTGAGAAAGGCGAAATGGGCGACAAGATGGAGATCATGATATGGGCGGGGAATTTTCGGATGTATCAGCGACTTAAGCAAAAACTTGAGAAGATTGTGCAAGAGCATTACGCAGCTCAAGTACTCGTCCCTACGCCATGACCACACTCCATCAATATTTTGCCCGCTTGGAAGACACTATCCATTCAAGGCGAGAGATAGAAATTCAGCAAATAGTGATACGCAAAGATGAACCCCAAGAAGATCAGGGAAGTTTTCATGCGCGCCTAAACTTTTATGACCAGTCAATGTTGGAGGCTACAGAAACTGTGGCGATTGAAGATGGAGAGATCATCAAAGAGCAATATTCTTACCACTATCAAAAATCAAACAACGATCTTGTCTTTCGCTACGACAACGCCCCGCATCATCCCGAAATCGAAACGTTTCCGCATCACAAGCACGTCGAGAGCGATGACAACGTGATCGCTTCACAACCGCCCGATATGAGTGAGGTGTTGGTGGAGATTGATGGAGTGATTTATCAAGTGTGATGCGTAAGGACATCAATGAGACAGATAAATTTTCCCTAACAGACTTCCGAAGTTTCAGAAACTTCGGAAGTCTTCGCTTTTCACGAGGACAGATATGACTTGGCAAACCGAAACCCAACGCATCGCCCACAACATCCGCCGCCGCGTGTTGGAGCATACGATCAAAAGCAACGGCGGCTATTTGAGTCAAGCCTGTTCGTCGGCGGAGACTCTTGCCGTGCTTTACACGAACGTGATGAAATTAAATCCGAGCGCCGCGCCGATGATCCCGCCACCGTTCAGCGGCGTGCCAAGCAAAATCAACCCGCGTTACACAGGCGCGGCATATAACGGCGCGCACACGCCCGATGCAGATCGATTCTTTTTATCCGCCGTGCATTATGCCTTGCCGTTGTATTCAACGCTGATCGAAACGGAAAGAATGTCGCCCGATGGTCTCGCTCAATTTAATCAAGACGGCAGCACCGTAGAGATGATCGGCGCGGAACATTCGCCGGGGTTGGAAGTGACGGGTGGATCGTTGGGGCAAACGATCAGTCAAGCAGGTGGCATTGCTTTAGCACGCAAACTCAAAAACGAAAGCGGGCGCGCCTTCGTCTTCATGTCCGATGGCGAATTTCAATCAGGGCAAACGTGGGAAGCGATACAGGCGTTGGCGTTTTACAAAATCGACAACGTGATCATTTACGTGGATGTAAATGGGCAACAATGCGATGGCAAAATGACCGACGTGATGAACATTGAACCGTTGCGCGCGCGATTGGAATCTTTCGGCGCGTGTGTGGCGCAAGTGGATGGACACGATCTGGATGCGCTCGCCGCCTCTGCTGTGATAGCTCACAACGATCAACCGCTCGTGGTTCTCGCCTACACCGATCCTGCCAAGGGGATGCCGATTCTCAATTCGCGCAAACCCAAATTACATTATGTGCGCTTCAAAGACGAGAATGAGAAGAAAATATTTGCGGAGTTTTTGAAAAATTTCTAAACGTATTTCGTATTGCGTAATGCGTAACGGAATACGAAATACGCAATACGAACCCCAAAACACTTTTTATGGAAATCCTCACCCGCGTTCACGCTAAAAATTTTGTCGAGTGGGCTAAAGACAAACCCGAAGTAATCGCGCTGTCCGCCGATCTCACCTCTTCTACCGAGATCGATCTCTTCCGCGAGACTTACCCCAAACGATTCTTCTCGATGGGTATGGCAGAGCAAAACATGATGGGCTTTGCCGGTGGATTGGCGCGTGAAGATTTCGTGCCACACATTCACACCTTTGCCGTTTTTATTTATCGCCGCGCTTACGATCAGATTTGCGATTCGATTGCCTACCCGAATCTGCGCGTGCGCTTTTTTGGATTTTTGCCCGGCGTCACCACACCTGGCGGCGCAACACATCAAGCTATTGAAGACCTCTCGGTGATGCGGTCTCTGCCAAACATGACCGTGATCGAGTGCGGCGACGCGACAGATGTGGAGTCGGTATTAGACGCCATTCACAATGTTGATGGTCCGGTTTACGTGCGAATGTTACGCGGCGAGATTCCGCGACTCTTCGCCAAAGAGGAGAAGATGCAGATCAATCGGGCGCGAGTATTGAGTCAGGGCGATGATGTGACATTGGGCATTCAACATTTACACCTCACCACATTGAAACCGTTTAACGACCACCTCGTTTTAGAATCACTCGCCAAAGCCAAGCGCGGCATCATCACAATGGAGAATCACACGGTGATCGGCGGCGTTGGCACGGCGACGGCAGAAATGATGGCAGAGCATGGCATCGGCAAGAAGTTAGTGAAGATCGGTTTGCAAGACACATTCATTCACGGCGCGAGCAAGCCTTACTTAATGCGCGAGTATGGATTGGATGCGATTGCATTAGTAGAGCAAGTGGAGAAATTAATCGGCGCCAAGTTGAATATCAGCGAGAATGATCTAGCGGCGGTGAGACTCGATGCGGTGCATAGTGAAGCGAAGGCGGAAGCGCTTTAGATTGCGGATTGTAGATTTCGGATTGCGGAGTAAGCGTCATTGCGAGCGGTGTTATTCCGCGAGGAATCTCTAGGATTGAGAAAAGAGATTCCTCGTCGCAAAGAACGCTCCTCGGAATGACAGTTCGAGACTGTTGTCATTATCCAAAAACATTTTGTTCGAGTTCCAAAACTAAAACCAACTTTGTATATCAAATGATTCCTTCCATCCCGATAAATCTTTCCGGTCAACGTTTTCGCGTTTACTACAAAATTCTTGGCAACGAAGCCGAAGCGTTGGAGAAGGCGCCCGATATCTGTTTGGAGCAAACGGTTGAGTTTCCCGCCGACCTTGTGCCGCGCGGCGATATTCGCGATCACATCGTGGGGCATCTTGAAGCGATGCGCGAAATTGATTCGACACACTGCGAAGCGGTCATCAGTTACGCCGTTGAGACTTCGGGTTTCGAGTTAACTCAATTGTTCAATGTGATATTCGGTAACAGCAGTATCAAGCCGGGGATACGAGTCGAAAAACTTGATCTGCCCGAAGCGTTGCTCAAACACTTTAGAGGTCCGCGCTTTGGGCGCGATGGGTTGCGAAAAATTTTAAAAGCGCCGACTCGCCCCCTGCTCTGCACCGCGCTCAAGCCAATGGGCTTGCCGCCAACAGCTCTCGCCGATCTTGCCTATCAGTTTGCGCTGGGCGGCATTGACATCATCAAAGATGATCACGGCTTAGCGAATCAAACATTCGCACCGTTCAAGGAGAGAGTTGAACGATGCGCCGAATCTGTTGCGCGAGCGAATCGGGAAACGGGATACCGATGCATCTACATGCCCAACGTCACCGCACCCGTTGACCGCATCACCGAGTACGCGGCATTTGCGCGGAGTCACGGCGCGGGCGGGTTGATGATTGCGCCGGGCATCGTCGGCTTCGACTCGATGAGATCGCTCGCCGACGATGATCGAATCAATCTGCCGATTTTGACTCATCCCGCACTACAAGGAAGTTTCGTCACACATCCCGACAGCGGCATTTCGCATTTTGTGATCTTCGGTCAACTGGCGCGATTGACGGGCGCGGATGGATCGATCTTCCCCAACTTCGGCGGACGATTTTCTTTTAGTCGTGAAGAATGTAAATCAATCGCCGATGGCACGGTGATGCCGATGGCACACCTCAAACCGATTCTCCCTTCACCGGGCGGCGGCATGAGTTTGAGCCGTGTGCCGGAGATGTTGGAACTGTATGGGCGTGAGGTGATCTTTTTGATCGGTGGCGGGCTGCACAAACATGGGGAGAATTTGGTTGAGAATTGTCGTTATTTTAGAAAGATGGTGGAGGGGATGTAAATCTGGAAATCCGATCACCCTCCCGAAGGTTTTAGAACCTTCCGGAGGGTCGGAGGAGACCTCGCGGGTCTGTTAGACCCGCGAGGTCTTTTTATTTTCTAATCTTTCCACTCTTAACTCGGCACCCCATTTTCCTGTATTTTATGACTATTAGTCATTATATGACCATTAGTCAGAAAAAAGCCCCAAAAACCGAAAAGGTCTCCCCTGCCAAAGCGCGGCGCGAGCGCGAGACGTTGGAACGGCGCGAGGCGATCCTTGCCGCCGCGCGCGACGTGTTCTTCAAGCGCGGGTTTCATCGCGCCACGGTGGACGAAGTGGCTGAAGAAGCCGAAGTTGCCAAAGGCACGGTGTATCTCTACTTTGAAAGCAAAGAAACTATTCTGTCGCATTTGCTGCTCGAAGGACTCGACGCCTTAGGCGAACAACTCACCGACGCCTTCAACGAAAAATCTTCGTTCTCTGCCGAAAAACGTTTGCGCCGTTTGTGCGCGGCATACCTTGATTTCTACACCCACGAACCCGATTACTTTCGCTTGATGATGGCGTTTGATCGCGGGCA
>JACRLA010000032.1 GCA_016215145.1 Chloroflexota bacterium | reverse complement strand
GAAAAGGTCGGGGGCGTATTCCGAGGCGGCACCATTAGCACAATCTACAACAACGCGGAAAGGATCGAGCCGAAGGTCATGGTGTTCCGATAACAAACTTTCAATGTAAAGTTCGTGCATCCCGCGCCCGTCCATGATCCGTCCGGGTCGGCGATCACTCTCGCGCCAATCAACCGGTTCGTCGTGCGGCTGAGGGTCGGCGAGTCGCTCGATCTCTTCTTCAATTTTTTCGGAGAGTTTAAAACCCGACGCGCCGAAAAATTTAATTCCGTTTTGAGAGACGGGATTGTGCGAGGCAGAGATGACCGCACCCGCAGAGGCATTAAGGCGACGCACGAGCCAAGCTATCGCGGGAGTTGGAATCACGCCGACATCCAACACATCCACACCGTTCGCCAACAATCCGGCGATCAACGCGCTGTTCAACATCGGACCCGACTGCCGTGTATCACGCCCGACGATCACGATGGCGCGTTTATCATCCGCAGAAAAAATAAAACCTGCCGCGCGCCCCAACGCCAAAGCAAATTCGGGAATCATCGGGAACTCGCCCACTGTTCCGCGCACGCCGTCCGTTCCAAAAAGTCGTGGCATACAGCAAATAGCATATAGCGAATGGCAAATGGCAATTTGCTATTAGCCATCTGCCATTTGCTATCAGACTTCCCTTCCCTCTTTAATCGCCTTGATGTCTTCGTCCACCATCATCTGCGTCAACTGTTTAAAGTTCACGCTCGGCTCCCAACCTAAAATGTCGTTTGCCTTCTTGGGGTCGCCCACGAGTAAATCCACTTCTGCCGGACGGAAAAATTTTGGATCTTGTGCGACATGATCTTGCCAGTTTAAACCGACGTGACCAAAAGCCACTTCGCACAACTCTTGCACCGAATGTGTCTCGCCAGTCGCCACCACAAAATCATCGGGCTTGTCTTGCTGCAGCATCAACCACATCGCCTGCACGTAATCTCCGGCGTAACCCCAATCGCGGCGCGACTCAAGATTGCCGAGCCGCAGCTCTTTTGCCTTGCCCAATTTAATTTTGGCAACGCCGTGAGTCACTTTGTGAGTCACGAACTCCAAACCGCGTCGCGGCGATTCGTGATTGAATAAAATTCCAGAAGAGGCAAACATATTATAGCTCTCACGATAGTTCACCGTGATCCAATGCCCATACACTTTTGCCACACCGTACGGTGAGCGCGGATAAAACGGCGTGGTCTCGCGCTGCGGCACTTCAACGACCTTGCCAAACATCTCCGACGATGAGGCTTGATAAAAACGGATCGATGGATCGGTCATGCGAATCGCTTCCAACATTCGCGTCACGCCGAGCGCGGTGAACTCACCGGTCAACACCGGCTGCTTCCACGACGTTGGCACAAACGATTGCGCCGCCAGGTTGTAAACCTCACCCGGTTTGTACTCGCGCAGAATATCCACGATGGACATTTGATCGAGTAAGTCGCCCTGCACGATCTCAATATCGTTTTGAATATGTTTGATACGATCAAAATTGATCGTGGACGAGCGGCGCACCATGCCCACCACTTTGTAACCTTTGGAGAGGAGAAACTCGGCAAGGTAACTTCCATCTTGCCCGGTCACTCCGGTAATCAACGCAGTTTTCATTTGAAATTTTCCCTCTCGTAATTTAATAAATCTTGCAAGCTCTGTTCAAAAGGGATCGTCGGCTCCCAGTCTGTATGCTTTCGCAATTTAGAGGCGTCGCCATGTTGTCGCTCAATATCAGATGGGCGAAAGCGAGAAGAATCTTCCTCAACGCGGATAAAACGATCAGCGCACAACAACAACCCGTCCAATACTTTGCTGATCGGGCGGACGATTCCGCTAGCGATGTTATACACCTCGCCCAACTCACCTTTTTCCAGCGCGGCAACGTACCCGCGCACGGTGTCGCGGACATCCGTAAAATCCCTTTCTGCCTTTAAGTTCCCGACGTGGATCACCGCCTGTGCTTCTCCGCGTTCAATCGCCACGATCTGCCGCGCAAAGTTTGGCGCAACAAAGATCGGGCTCTGGCGCGGACCGATGTGGTTGAACGGGCGCACACGCACCACCGGCAAACCATGACTCAAGAAATAAGATTGCCCCATAAAGTCTTGAGCGATCTTGCTCACGCCGTACGGGCTGTCGGCTCGCAACGGCGAATCTTCGCGCGCGGGCAGGTCGCTCAACTCCAGCCGCCCATATTCGTCACTCGATCCTACTGCCAACACTCGAGTCTCTTTGAGATTTAATTTCAAACAAGATTGAAAGATATTTAACTGCGCGCGGATATTATTTTCGATGGTGTCCCAAGGATCGTCCCAACTTTTTGCGGGCGAGGCTTGACCTGCCAGATGATAAATCCGATCTGGCTTGATCTCATTCAACAGGGTATAAGTTTCTTCGGGGCTGCAAAGATTGGCAACGACCAGAGCAACACGTTCATCCAGATAGTGAGGGCGATTGGGAATGAGATTCACACCCCAAATCTCATGTTGATCCTGAGCAAGAAGATAATCGGCTAAGTGGCTGCCGGCGAAACCGCCCGCACCCGTGATCAAAATTCGCAACGCAAGTCCTCAACTGATCGCGCCATGATGATCAATTTTTTTTGACGCGCGCGCGCATTATACAGTGAATTATTGAGTTTGACAGTGATTCAGGCAGTGAGTTATAATCGCGCCATCGAGTTTTGATGTCGTCATCACAGCCGCCTGCCACACTAAAGGCGGCTTAATTTTGCCCCTCGCTATTAATAAATTGGAGGTTACTGCCGTGAGCAACGAGACAAACACCGCTCCGATCAAACTTGCCGACTTAAAATCAAAAATGAAATTGGCTGGCAAGGTCAAGAAGGTTGAACTCTTCGGCGCGTTCATTGATGTGGGCGCTGAACGAGACGGATTTTTACACATCTCACAATTACGCAAAGAGAAAACGAATCGAGTCCAAGATGTTTTGGGAGTCGATCAAGATGTCACCGTCTGGGCGCGCAAAGTGGACGCCCACGCCGGACGACTCGACCTGACCATGATCGAGCCGCTCGCCTACGACTGGGATGAACTGAAAACCGGTTTGATCGTTAAAGGCAAAGCAATCAAAGTGGAACGCTTCGGCGCGTTTGTGGACATCGGCGCGGAACGTCCGGGTTTCATTCACGTCCGCGAAATGATGAGCGGTCACGTAGATGACCCGAGTGAAGTTGTGAAAGTTGGACAGGAAGTAGAAGCGAAAGTGATCGGCGTCAGGAAGTAGAAGCGAAAGTGATCGGCGTGGATCGCAAGAAGCGCCGCATTGACATGAGCATCAAAGCCCTGGACGATTTCACACCCGAAGCCAGCGACGAGCCAGAAGAGAAGCCGATGACGGCAATGGAAATGGCGTTACGGAATGCCATGGGCAGTCCGGCGCGAGACAACGACGCCAAACGCCGCAAGAAAAATGATGTGGCACGCTCTCACGCGCTTGAAGATGCCTACGAGCGCACGCGGCAACATCACATTGCCAATACCAAGAAGTAGAAACAAGGAACAGGTTAAACGACGAGACCCTCCCGAAGGTTTTAGAACCTTCGGGAGGGTCTCGTTTTTAGTTAACGCTTAAGATTTTCGGCGGCGGCGAGGAACGGCGGGGTCGTCTTCTTTCTCGTCATCATCATCGTCCTCCCAGTCGTCGTCCTCTTCCTCATCATCATACAGATCGTCTTCCTCTTCTTCTTCCTCGTCGAGAAGTTCCTCCTCCCATTCTTTTTCTTCTTCGACTTCCACCTCTTCCACTTGCGAATACGTCTGGCAGCCGGTCTCAGGATCGATCTCTACGGCTGCCGCGCCGCAATGTTTTTCCTCTAAAAATATGCAATCTTCATAGTGACAACGAATTCGAGGCATCGCCATCCTCCAAAATAGTATTAGTGAGTATGTGATCGCCGCAAGCGGGCAATCGAGATTACAAAGATGATTAAGACCGCAACTGCCGACAGAACACAATAGGGGCAGATGGCTCTCAGAACCGCAATTTCAATGTATGTAAGGTAGATCGAATATAGTGTCCCTGTCAAGCTCAAACCAAAAACTATCATGGGCGACCCATCGCCAATAAAATCGTCGCGCGACTCCAAAAATAGGAACAGCAGCATCAAGAAGTAGGCGCCCGCGCCCAGCAAGGCAATGGGGACACCATTAATTTGCGAGTAGATACTGACATTCACCGATTCGCAATCGCCGATGCCGCCGCAGGCCGCCAGCTCACCGGATAGTTTGAGCCACGTCAAGTAGATCGAATCTGCCAAGCCAATGACGGCACAGACAACCGCCAACCACCAGCCGACCAGCATCCAATCCAATTTCGATTCGCGTTGTATTTCTGTCGTCATAAATAGGCATCCTCAGACCAGTCCAACATCCACGCCTTCAACCTCTCGCCAGCTTTTACTTCGGTCACGTCTGCCGGGATGATCAATAAAGCATTAGCGCGGGTTAACGCCGAAACAATGTTCGACCCTTGCCCGCCCGCGCTGCGTGCGGCGTAATGTTCGCCGTCGCGAGTCACAATCGCACGCAAATATGTTTCGCGTCCATCCGAGTGAAGTGTTTCATTCACCACCACATTCAAGATCGGTTTTTCAACACGAGCATAGCCGCCCAACTTGAGCAATGCCGGGCGCACAAAAATTTCGAAGCCCACAATCGCCGACACCGGGTTGCCGGGCAAACCAAAAAACGGAACGCCGCGCACCTTGCCGTAAGCAAACGGCTTGCCGGGTCGCATCTTCACTTTCCAAAAGTTCAACGAACCGTCACGCTCCACAGCAGATTTCACCACGTCGTACGCGCCAACCGATACGCCCGCCGACGAAATGATCACATCGGCTTTTTGAGTGACCGCCTCCATCAAGGCGCGATGCACTACATTCACATCATCGCGCAGTATGCCAAGCATTAACGATTCGCCGCCATATTTTTTTATCAGCGCCGAAAGCGCGTGCGTATTTATATCACGAATCTGTCCGGGTCCGGGTGTTTGATCGACACTCACCAATTCGTCACCCGTCGAAAAGATCGCCACGCGCGGGCGGCGCACCACACTCACTCGCCGCACGCCCAGCGCCGCCAACGCGCCGACATCGTACGGGCGGGTGATCGTGCCGGCTTTAAAGATGATGTCACCCGCGCGCACATCTTCGCCGATAGATCGAATGTAGGCGCCCGCTTGAACTGATTCAAAAATCGAAACATGATCGGGGGTGACGCCGCCGATTGCTGCTTGGGCGTTGTCGGTGGCTTCCACTGGCACGACGGCATCCGCACCGCGTGGCAGCTTGGCGCCGGTCATAATCCGCGCCGCGTTTCCTTTTTCGATCACCAAGGTTGGATTCGTTCCAGCCGGAATATCACCAATTACTCTAAGCGAGATGGGCGCGCGCGTAGAAGCGGCGCGCACGTCGTCGGCGCGCACAGCGTAACCATCCATGCTGGAGTTGACGAAGGGAGGCAGATCGAGAGTTGAGGAAATTGATTCGGCAAGCACGCGCCCCACCACGTTTTCCACTGAAACGAATTCTGAGGAGAGAGGCTGAAAATCATTCAAGACGCGCGCTAACGCTTCGGCAACTGATAACATCGTAAAAGTTTCAGGAAAGTTGTAGTCCAGTGAAAAATTCGCGGCGATTATACCATGCAGGTTTCGATCATCCCCTTGCCACAATTTACGATCTGCCTAATAATCAGAATTATGACGAATGACCGAAAATTGATTTTGAGTTTAGAGGACAACGAGGACATCGCCAGCTTGATCAGCTTGGTGCTGCGCCACGCGCCGGTAGAACTGATCCACGCCCCAAGCCCGGACGAGGCGAATAAAATTTTGCAAACCCGCACGCCCGATCTGCTCTTGCTGGATATGATGCTGCCCGGCATCACCGGACTCGATTTCCTGACGCAGCTGCGAGGCGATCCACGCTTTGTTAATTTGCCGGTGATCGTCATCACCGTTCGCGCCGAAGCGGCGTATCGCCAACGAGCGCAAGAACTTGGCGTGAATCGTTATTTGCTTAAACCGTTTTCGCCCACGGTACTCCGACAAGAGATTCAACAAACGCTCGGCGTTAGATGGAAAGACACCGGCACGCTCGTCCCGCCAGCGTAATCGCGGATAGCGTATGGCGTATCGCGTATCGCACATCACCCCTTCGGGTCACTCATCACGCATCACGTATCACTCATCACGTATCACGCCTCACACACCCCTCCTCACTCTATATAGACTTCCATCTCCTCACGTCTAACACATTCGAGAGTTGCTCAATGCGATTCAGGATTCGAGTCAACTGAGGCAGGTCGGTTACTTGCAGGGTGAGCAAGATGTTCGCCATGTTGTCTTCTACCGTAGGCACACTCACCTGATTGATGCTTACCTTCTCATTCGCCACAATCGTCGAAACGTCCTTCAATAAACCGTCGCGGTCATAAGCCCGCACGCGGATCGGCACGGAGAACGTGCGCGCACTCGCCCCGCCCCAATTCACATCAATCAAACGTTCGGTCTCGCGGATGTTCACCGCGTCACGGCAATCACGCCGATGAATGGTGACGCCGCGATTGCGCGTGACAAAGCCGATGATCGGATCGCCCTTAACCGGATTACAGCACGAAGCAATGCGCGTCAACATCCCGCCCGCGCCTTGAATGGTGATCTCGTCACTATCAAGTATGGATTTAAGTTGCGGTACGGGAGGCGGTAGCGCATCCTCTTCATCCGACCGTAATTCGCGAATGTGTTCAACGACTCGGTTGACAACCGTTTGGGCATTGATATCGCCACAGCCCAACGCCAGTAAAAAATCTTCGGTCTTGCGGTTAAACATCTCGGCGATCTCATCGTAGGTGATGTGATCGATCCCCAGCCGTTTAAGCTCGCGTTCCAGCATACCCCTCCCGGCGGTGATGTTGAGTTCACGATCTTGTTTCTTAAACCAGTTGCGTATCTTCTCGCGCGCCCGCGCCGACTTAACGTAACCCAGCTCGGGATTGATCCAATCGCGGCTGGGTCCACCACGATTGGCTGTGATGATCTCGACGCTGTCGCCGCTCTTGAGCTGCGTGTCGAGCGCGACCAGCCGCCCGTTAACCTTGGCGCCGCGACACCGCTCGCCCACCGCCGAATGAACGTGAAAAGCAAAATCAATCGGCGTTGATCCTTGAGGCAGATCCACAATATCGCCTTTGGGCGTAAAGATATAAACGCGATCCTCAAACACATCGGACTTCAGCGCTTCGACAAAGGCGCGACCTTCGGTGACATCCTGCCGCCACTCCATCATTTGGCGAATGTGCGAGATGCGTTGATCTAAGGCAACATCCTGTTTGCCGCCTTCTTTGTATCGCCAATGCGCCGCCACGCCGTATTCAGAATTTTCGTGCATCTCCGGTGTGCGTATCTGCACTTCGAGCGGCTTGCCGTCGTCGTAGATCACCGCCGTGTGCAGCGACTGATAATTATTTTCTTTCGGCATCCCGATGTAATCGTCGAACTCGTGCGGTTGAGGCTTCCACAAACTGTGGATTAAACCCAGCGTGACGTAACACGCCGGAACGTCTTTAACAATCACCCGCACCGCGCGCACGTCGTAGATTCGTTCAAACGGGTCTTGCTTGCGCTGCATCTTGCGGTAGATCGAGTAGATGTGTTTGGGGCGACCATCCACTTCAATCAGGTCAACGTGATTCGCAGAGAGTTTCGTTTTGATCTGCTCGATGATCTTCTCCATCTTCTCTTCGCGCTCGGCGCGGCGCTCGTCGAGCAGACGAGCGATCTCACGATACTTTTCGGGTTCGGCATAACGGAAGGCTAAATCTTCCAACTCCCACTTCATCTTCCAAATGCCCAATCGGTTGGCAAGCGGCGCAAAAATTTCTAGCGTCTCGCGTGCCATGCGCTTCTGCCGCTCCGGCGAAAGATGTTTAAGAGTCCGCATGTTATGAAGACGATCGGCGAGTTTGATCAGCACCACGCCCGCATCTTCCATCATCGCCAAAATAGTTTTGCGTAACGTCTCGGCTTCACGATCTCGCGTGCGTTGATCGATCCGCTTTTCGTTCTCGATCTCTTCCGGCGAGAGTTGCGATTCGCCTTCGGACTTGCCCACGCGCGACACGCCGGGCAGATTGGTCAATTTGGTAACGCCGTCCACCAGCCGCGTCACTTCGTCGCCGAACTTGTTGCGAAGATCATCGAGCGTGATGGTTGTGTCTTCCACCACGTCGTGCAGCAACCCGGCGATGATCACCGGCGCCGGCATATTCATCTCATCTAAAATTTTGGCGACGGCGATGCAGTGCGTGATATACGGTTCACCCGAAGCGCGCTTCTGCCCGCCGTGCGACTTCTCGGCAAGACGATAAGCCTTCTCGATGTTTGCCATTTCGTGCGGTGAAAAGGTGTGGGAGAGTTTTTCGTAAAGCGTTTCAAATTTCATATCCCACAGTATAGTCAGGAGGGGTTACGTTGTCTATTCGAGTGAGGTATGCTATAAACATCCTGAATTACTATTCAATCGCTAACGCAGGACAAAATGATTCCATCACGAATGACTCGAATATACGAATTTAACGAATAGAACAACAAAAAATATTCGTGATATTCGCTCATTCGTGGTATTCGTGATTAAAATACGTAAACCAATTTCAAGTTAAGAGGAATCAATATGACTCTCAGCGGCAAAGGCTTCTTCACATGGCGGATCGAAAATTGCGAAGGCGGCGACATTCAGGCAATCGCCGATAAAGCGGTGGCGGCGAACCTGACGCATCTGTGCATCAAGATCGCCGACGCGGTCTATCCTTCCGGAGTAGATCGCAACAACAATGATCGAATGCCGCCGCTGGTCAACGAACTTAAACGGCGCGGCAT
>JACRLA010000031.1 GCA_016215145.1 Chloroflexota bacterium | reverse complement strand
GATGCCGACTGCAAAATAAATCCAAGGCGGTCCGACGAACTTGGGCGGCAGGAACGAGATGTAGTTCAACACCGCCGGGTCGTTGGGGGCGATGACGCCGGAGATCGGATACTGTGCGATGTGCAAGTAATACCAAAGCGAACCCACAAGCAGATAGCCGTTGATAAAACCTAACACCGCGCCGAGCAAAATATCTTGCAACTTCTCGCGTTTGCCTTTACCTGACAACGCGCTGGCAATCGCCGGAGATTCATAACCAAAGAACGCCATCGCCATAAGGAATAGGGCGCGCACCCAAAACTGCACGGTGGGGTCTTGCGCTTGAAAGGCGGCGTCCACACCCGGCACAAAGGTGATGATGATCGTGTCGAGGAAGCTCGCCAACACCAAACTAAACATCACCAAAATTTCTTTTGCCCAACCACGCATCCCGCCGATGATGGTGGTGATGATGATCAAAAGCCAGAAGACCGTGCTTAACGACATCATGGCCGCTTCGCGTGGCTCGCAAACTTCAAAAGTTCAGCCGCGATTCGATCTGCCGCATCGGGGACGGCGAGAACCCGCGCCGCTTGCCGCATGGCAGATAAATGTTCGGGGTCACGCATCACAGTTCGAATCATCGTCAACAATTTTGTTTTCAAATCTTCGTCATTCAATCGAATCGCCGCGCCGCGCCCGGCTAAATAATCGGCGTTTACTTTTTGGTAACGCCAGGCATGAGGGTAAGGCACGAGTATTGCAGCCAGAGACATCATGGGAAATTCACCTAAGGTGCTTGCCCCTGCGCGGCACACCACTAAATCCGAAGCGGCAAACGCCAGCGCCATGTCTTCATGCAAATAAGGAAACGCATGGTAATGATTCATTTTCGATTCGCTCAACCGCGCCCGCCGCGCTTGAACCGTTTCCCAATCCAGTTCGCCGCTGATGTGAATGATCTGAATCTCATCGAGCAGATCATCCAGAATATCCAGCAAGGCGAGATTGATGCTGCGCGCGCCGCGACTGCCGCCGAACACCAACAAAGTCTGGCGCGATGGCAACAACTTGAACTGAAGTGTTGCCGCCTCGCGCGTGGCGGCGAACAACGCGCCCCGCAACGGATACCCGGTCACCACGACATTCTTCTTTGGAAAGTACATCCGCGATTCTTCAGCCGTCACCGCTACTGTTGCCGCGAACCTTGCCACTAACTTCACTGCCGAGCCCGGCTCAATGTCCGGTAAATAAACCAAAATTGGAATCCGCAATAACCAACAGACCAGTGTGACCGGAATTGCGGTGAAGCCGCCTGTGACGTATAACGCCTCAGGCTTGAATCGATTCACGATGCTGAACGCTTGCAGCGTTCCGAGCGCGAGCTTGATCAAGCCGATGATAGCTCCCAAAGCTCCCACGCCCACGACGGCGCCCCCTTGAATCGTTTCGAACTCGATTCCCTCACGAGTCACGAGTTCGCGTTCCATCCCTCCCACCGATCCGATCCAAAGTATTTGCGACCCCGGCAGTTTAGCTGCGACGGTCAGCGCGGGATAGACGTGGCCGCCTGTCCCTCCGGCTGTAATCAAAAGACGCACGAGTCTTCCTTTGGATGCTGGAGTCGGGGTCTTGACGCGAGATGCTCAACAGTAGACCGATGGCGCACAAACTCACGACGAGTGATGAGCCGCCATAGCTGATGAACGGCAGCGCGTTGCCAGCGAATGGAACGGCGGCAACCATGACGCCGATATTGATGATGGCTTCAAAGGCGAACCAAACGGTGATGCCCGAAGCGATGATCGCTCCTAAACTATCGCGGGCGTTGGCGGCGATCTTTGCGCCACGCCAGATCAATAAAATAAATAAGGCGATCAAAAACACGCAGCCGATCAAACCCAACTCTTCGCCCACAACCGCAAAGATGCTATCGGTGTGCGGCGTGGGCAATGCCTGAAATTTTTGCCGACTCTCGCCTATGCCTCGACCAAAAAATCCGCCGTTGATGAAAGCGATGACCGCTTGTTGAACGTGCCACGATGTTTCGGTGATGTTCGTTAAACCGGCGAGCCACGTCGAGAGGCGGGCGCGGGCTGTTGCGGAGGTGATGACGATCAGGTAACCAATCGCGCCGCCGGTGACACTCGCCAAAGAAATTTGCAAAACGTCTGCGCCCGCCAGAAAGAACATCGCCGCGCCGACGACGATGATGGTGAGCGCCGCGCTGATGTCGGGTTGGCGCAGAACTAAGCCTGCCAGAAAACCGACCATCACGCCGAATGGCACAAGTCCGTAACTGATGTCGTTGATCTTCTCGCCCTTCGAGGTCAGCCACACGGCAAGATAGACGACAGTAACGAGCTTCGCTAACTCGGAGGGTTGAAGCGAACCTTGAAACAAACCGCGCTGCGCGCCGAACACTTGCGTGCCGAAAATCAAGACGACGATCAAGAAGAATACAGTGAAGGCAAGTAACGGCACTGCCAACTTGATCCAGATGTGATAGTCGAGCCGCGCGACGAACAACATTGCCGCCACACCCAACGCCAGCCACGTCACTTGCCTGAAGAAGATCGTCGTCGGCGAGTCGAATTGGCGATACGACCAATCGAAGGTCGTGGAGTAGACCATGATCAACCCGTAGGCGATCAACATGGCGACGATCAACAACAAGCCCCAATCCATGTTGAGCGGTCCCGCTTTCTTCAAGCCCCAATCCATGTTGAGCGGTCCCGCTTTCTTTCGGGCGGGGATGGGGGGAGCAGAAGAGGTTGGGATGAAGGTGGTCATGGAAGTGATCAGTAATCAGTTATCAGTGAATAGTAAATGGTAATTAGTAATTGAATAGGTTTGTCGTAAACAAGTAAACAGGTAAACAGGTGTGCAAATAAACAGGTTGGTTTGTTGAGAGTTTGAAAATCTAATCCGCATTCAACGTTTACTAATCTTCAACTTTCTTCTGCTCGTAAACGGATGAAAATTCAACTCCAGAAAAATGTTTTTCAGCGGATTAGAAAAACGCTCCTCACAACTAATCCGTCTAGCAAAATCACTGCTAATCCGTCATTGCGAGTGCTTCGCAAAGCAATCTAAGACTCTACCGACACGAGATTGCTTCGTCGCGAAGAACGCTCCTCGCAATGACATCTGAGTGACATCAATCTCTAATCTCCAATCACAATTGATTCACCATCTCTACAAACTTCCTCCCTCGTTCTTCAAAATCCTTAAACTCATCAAAACTTGTGCAGCCCGGAGAAAGAAGAACCACGTCGCCGCTTTGGGTGATGCGGGCGGCGGCAGTGAGGGCGTCTGCCATTTTGTTGCACTTCGTCACTTGCAAATTCTCTTGCGCGGCATACTTGGCAATCAACTCCCCCGCTTCGCCGAACACAAATACTTTCGCCTGTCGTTCACGCAACAACTTCAACAGATCGCCCCACGGTAATTTTTTGTCTCGCCCGCCCAACAAAACAATGAGCGGTTCGTCAAAAGAGTGAATTTCCGCGATCACTCTTTCGGGCGCGGTGGCGATAGAGTCGTTGTACCATTTTGCGCCGCGCACTTCACGCACAAATTCCAAACGGTGTGCCACGCCGTTGAAGTTGGCAATCGCCTCGCGCATCGCTTCGGGCTTAATCCCTGCCGCGCCGGTCAGGGCGCACGCCGCCAATACATTCAACACGTTGTGCGCGCCGCGCAAGCGAATCTCGCTTACGTCACACACCGTTTGCTCGCGCTCGCCGTCACGCAGAAAAATTTTGCCGTCGCGAGTGTATGTCCCAAAATTTTCGGCGTGCGTTTGGCTAAACCACCAAAGTCTCCCGCGCACGATCTTTTGTAACGCCCGCGCGTTTTCGTCATCCCAACCCAACACCGCTATATCATCGTCCTTTTGGTAGACGACGATGTGACTCTTGGCGTTGATGTAGGCTTCCATCGTGCCATGTCGATCCAGATGATTCGGTGTGATGTTCAACACCGCGCCGATGTTCGGCGAGAGAGACATCTGCTCGAGTTGGAAGCTTGACAGTTCGATAATCGCCAAATCATCTTTGCCCATCCGATCCACATCAGCGATTAATGGATTGCCAATGTTGCCGCCAATCCACACCTTGCGTCCACTCGCTTCGACGATCTTGCCAGTGAGCGTAGTTGTCGTTGTCTTTCCCGCCGAACCCGTAATGCCCAATGTCTTGCACGGCACGATCTCGAAAAAAATTTGAGAGTCGTTGGAGATGGTGATATTTCGTCTCGCCGCTTCGATCAAGATCGGCAGATCAATCGGCACGCCGCCGGACAAACAAACCACGTCGGCGTTATCCAGCAATGAATTGGGATGACTGCCTAAGGCATATTCAATTGTTAAATCGCGCAAACTTTCCAGCGCGTCTTTCAATTTTTCTGCGGACTGCGAGTCGCTCAACACTACTTTTGCGCCCTGCCCAACTAAATATCGTGCAAGGGCTGTACCTTGGCGGGCGGCACCTAAAATTACAACCCGTTTTGAATTCCAATCTGTCACATCATTTGTAATTGGTAATTAGTAATTGAAGAACGATCACTATCAATCTCCAATTACCAATTACTATTTACCACTTACAACATCGCCAAGCCAACGCCCACCATCGCACCCAACAAACCGACCAGCCAAAAGCGTTGGACAATTTGCGTTTCACTCCAACCCACTAACTCAAAGTGATGATGAAGCGGCGCCATTTTGAAAATCCGTTTGCCGCCCGACCATTTGTAATAACCGCGCTGTATCACTACCGACAAGATAACCGCCACCGGAATAATGGCGATCATCGGCAGCAACAACCACTGCCCGGTCATCAGCGCCACCACCGCCAACGTGCCGCCCAACGCCATCGAGCCTGTATCCCCCATGAAGAGCTGCGCCGGATGAACGTTGTACCAAAGGAAGGCGAACAACGCGCCGACGATCACGTAACAGAAGCGCGCCACAAAAAATTGCCCTTGCAGCACGGCGATCACACCGTAAGCCGCAAATGCCGTCGCCGAGATCAATCCCGCCAAACCATCCAAGCCATCAGTGAAGTTCACGGCGTTGACCGTACTTAGGATGATGAAGGTAGCGATTGGGATATAAAACCAACCGAGATCAAATTTGATCGGGTTGCCCGGCAACGCCAAGCTGTGCGCGTCCAAACCAAAATACAACACCAGCGACGCGCCCAGAGCTAATACCGTTTGAAAAATAAACTTGTAACGCTCTGATAACCCTTCGCCGAACTTTGCCCGCGAACCGCGCAATCCTTCCCAATCGTCCAGCATCCCTAACAAACAATAAGCCGCCATCACCGTCAACGGCAACAAAATTGAACGCCCTGTAATCGGCTTAATGATATTGGCGATGTTGAGCATCAAACTAATGCCCAAGATGGGGATGATGAACAACAAACCGCCCATCGTCGGCGTGCCCATTTTGGTAAAGTGCGTCTGCGGTCCGTCCACGCGAATCTGCTTGCCGATCTTGAATCGTTTAAGCAAAATGATGAACGGTCCGCCCCAGATGACCACCAATAAAAACGTGATCATGCCGAGCGAGAGGGCAAAGGACACTTCTCTCATCCGCTGATCTCCAACGCGCTCACCATGCGATCTAACCTCATGCCATGCGAACCTTTTACCAACACCACGTCACCTTCGCTTAAGTTTTCTCGCAAATACGTTTGCGCCGATTCACGATCCGACATACGGATAATTTGTTTAGCGGAGAGTCCGCATAACTGCGCTTCTTCGGCAATGATCTCGGCCCGCTTGCCAATGGTGATCAATTTATCCACCACATCCGCTGCGCGTTTGCCCACCATGCGATGACCTTGCTCTTCATATTCGCCAAGTTCCAACATATCGCCCAACACCGCTACGCGCCGCCGCGCATCCATATCATCCAATAAATTAAGCGCGGCGATCATCGATTCGGGTGAAGCGTTGTAGGAGTCATCCACGATCAGACTTCTGCCGGGTCCCGTTACTGCGTAGAGCCGCAATTGAGATTGCGCTTCCATGCCTTGTAACCCGCCGATGATCTCCTGCCATGTCAAGCCTTCCACTAAACCGACGGCAACCGCGCGCAAGGCGGTATGCACCGAGTGTCGCCCCAACATCGGGAAACGGATGTAGAGAGTCTCGCGCGCTTTGGCGTAATGCAGTTGAAAACGAATCCCATCCAACCCCAACCCGATCACGTCCGATGCCCACACATCCGCCTGCGGATCGAGACCGTAGGTGATGATGCGGCACTTGGCGAGGCGGCTCATATCCATCACGAGCGATTCATCTTTGTTGAGGACTGCCACTCCATCAGGCGGAAGCGACACAACGAGTTCGCCTTTGCCCTGCGCGATGTTCTCAATGCTTCCGGCGCGCTGCAAGTGAACGGCATAGACATTGTTGACGACTCCAACCTGAGGCTTGGCAATGTCACACAACAAAGCAATCTCGCCAAGTTGATAAAAGCCCATCTCCAACACGGCGCGCTCGTGCGCTTCCGTCGCTTGCAAAAGTGAGATCGGCAAACCGATCTCGTTATTGAAGTTGCCCTTGCTTTTTAAAGTGCGATACCGCGAACTTAACACGGCGGCGACGATCTCTTTCGTCGTCGTCTTGCCCACACTGCCAGTGACGCCGACAACCCTGACGTTGAGCCGTGATCGCCAAAATTTGGCGGCGGCTTGTAAGGCCGAGACGGTATCCGCAACGCGAAGGCAGACCGGGATTTTAAATCCGCTCGCCATCTCAAACGTGATCGGCTTGCGTAGATCGAGTGTGTAAAAGTTCGGAACATCTTTTTGAATGAGCGCTGCCACCGCGCCTTTGGCAAACGCCGCTTCTACATAAAGATGTCCGTCGGTGCGTTCACCCGGAATGGCGACGAACAACGAGCCCGGTATTGCCAAGCGTGAATCGATCACCACATCGGTGATCACTTGTTGCCCACCGGCAAAGGGCATCCCGCTCAACGATTCGATAATGTGCGAAAGCGTCAACATTGGCGGATGGCA
>JACRLA010000170.1 GCA_016215145.1 Chloroflexota bacterium | reverse complement strand
GCGCGAATCACCTCCTTTGTGCGGCAGACTTCCGAAGTCTCGAAGACTTCGGAAGTCTTTGCCCCATCAGGTATGAGAGAAAGGACGCAGTCGCCAAGCGGCTTTGATAATCTGCCAACGGTGAGCCAGTCCGCGCGGCTCGAAAATAAGAAATAGGATCAAGGTGGCGCCAAAAAAAAGTGGGCGCATCGCCTGCGCCCCACCGGCGGCATCAGGGAAAAGTTCTACCACGAATGGACCAAACATCGCCGAAGCATCGGTGAGCATTTCTACGACGATAGACCCAAAGATGGGTCCTAGATTCGATCCCAGACCGCCGACCACCAGCATCCCCAACAGAAAAATCGAGTCAACCAAGTTGAAGGTTTCCGAGTTGAGGTGGCGCAGGCTGTGTGCCTCAAGACTTCCGGCGGCTCCGGCGTACACGGCGGCAAGAAAGAAGGCGAAGAGTTTGTGCTTGAAAAGGTTAATGCCAAGCAACTCCGCCGCCAGATCGTTGTCACGAATAGACACAAAGGCTCGCCCGAGTCGTGAGCGTGAGACGTTGTGGGCAATGATGGTCGAGGGTATCAGCACGGTCAAGGTTAACCAAATATACTGATCAGGTTTGTTGAATTTTAAGCCGAAGACTTCCGGCACGGCAACGTTGAGACCCTGCGTGCCGTTCAACACTTCAGGGAAAGCGTTGCGAGTGAACCAAGGGATGATGAACTGCGCCGCCAGTGTTGCCATGACCAGATAAAAACCTTTGACCCGCAAAGACGGCAGCCCAAAAATTAACCCGACCAGGCCCGCGCCCAACGCCGCCGCCGGCAGCGCGGCGAAGAAATGCCAGCCCAGCTTACCCACCAACAGAGCCGAGATGTATCCGCCGACGGTCATGAACGCCGCCTGCCCCAATGAAATCTGCCCGGTTAATCCGGTGAGCAAGTTCAACCCTTGCACGGCAATAATCGTAATGCCGATTCGATTCACCAAAGCCGTCGTGCTTTCATCGGCATAAAAAGGCAAGGCGTATAACGCGGCAATGAATACGAACAACAACAGCCATTGCCATCCGCGTCGGATGGTCGCCATGTCACGCGCAAAGGAAACATCAAACTCGCCAGCCGGTCGCAGCGCCATAGCTCAGTTAAATCCTTTCAATGCGTTTCTGACCAAACAATCCTTCGGGTCGGATGAGCAAGACCACGAGCAACACCAGATACGGCACAATCTCATTCATGTCGCGCACCCACTGCACTTTAAATGCCGAAGCCACACCTTGCACAAACCCGATGAGCAACCCGCCGACGATCACTCCCGGAATAGATTCGATCCCGCCCAACAAAACAACAGGGAACGCCGCCAATACCACAATGGACAGACTGAGATCAAGTCCGCTAGAAGTCGCCAACAAAATGCCGGCAGCCGTCGCCACCATCCCCGCCATCGCCCACGACAAACCAAAAATGCGATGAATACGCAGACCCAGACTCTGAGCGAGCTCGTGATCTTCGGATGCGCCGCGCATCGCCAGACCGATGGGCGTGAAGCGGAAGAACGCGCTGATGAGGATCACGCCGACCATCGCCGCCACAAACGACCAGACCAAATTTTGTTTCAGGATGAGGATGAGAGGCCGGTTATCCATCAACCACGGCAAGGTAATGATGTAGGGATCGGCGGCAGAGAATATCTGGGGGAAGTTGCGCTGCGCGCCGCCAAACAGCAACAACGCTAGTCCTTGTAACACCTGGCTTAACCCCAGCGTCATCAAAATAATTGAAAGCAACGGTTGACCGGTCATCGGGCGCAGGGTGAATCGTTCGATGGCAAGACCCAGCACCGCTGAAAAACCTAACGCCAACACAATAGCCAACCACAACGGCAATTCGCGTTCGACGGCGAACCACCACGTCATCAACGCCCCCAGCAAGAGAAGTTGCCCGTGCGCGAAGTTGAAGATGTATGATGATTTAAAAACTAACACAAGCCCCAGCGCAGTCAGGGCGATGGGACCAGCCGCCAGCAGGCCACTGACGACGAATTGAGGCAAGAGTTGCCAGTTCATGTCGGAGATTCCTCTACTGTTGCCGTCGACTCCAGCGCCGCAACGCGCACGCTGGTTTCAACGATCCCCTCGCGTCCATCACGATACTTAACCGAAGCCCGCACCTGCACCGCATCCACGCCACTGTACATAGCCGTAATCATCTCTCCATAACGATCACTCAACAAATTACGCCGCAGTTTTCGCGTGCGTGTTAGCTCGCCCTCGTCGGCGTCGAACTCTTTATAGAGCAGCACAAACTTGCGGATGCGCGCTGCCGCCGGCAACGTGCGGTTAACTTGCTCCACTTCTTTGCGAATCAATTCGTACACTTCCGGTTTCTGCGACAAATCGGTGAAGGTGGTGTAAGCCAAACCGCGCTTCTCAGCCCAGCGTCCCACGTTGCCGAAGTCAATGTTGATCAACGCCACCACAAAGGCTCGCTCCGCGCCGCCGACGGTCATCACGTCGCGCACATAAGGGCTGAATTTGAGTCGCCCTTCGAGGTATTGTGGCGAATATTTTTGTCCGCCCGCCAACTCCAATAATTCTTTCATCCGATCAAGGTAAATTAAGTGTCCGTCCGGGTCGAGGTGACCGGCGTCACCGGTGCGGAACCAGCGGCGACCTTCGGAGTCGGTGACAAGGGCTGAGGCGGCGGCTTCAGGATTCTTGTAGTATCCCTGAAAGACGCTTGCTCCGCTCACCCAAATTTCACCATCCCCGGCGATCTTGAGTTTCATCCCCGGCGTGGGCATACCCACAGTTTCAAACTTCACGTCGTCGCCAATGTGGGCGGTGTGCACTTGTCCTTCGGTTGAGCCATACAATTGTTTAATACTGACTCCAATGGCGCGGAAGAATCGAATCACATCGGGATTAAGTGCCGCGCCGGACGAGTATGCCGAGCGGACGCGCGTCAATCCCATTTTGTCGCGCAGAGGTTGAAAGAGGGCGACTTCGCCGAGCGCGTGCAGCACGCGCCATCCCAAGCCCACCGGACGGCGCGTTTCAAAACGCAAACTCGCCACCTTGTGACCCACAGGCATGAAGAGTTTATACAGCACACGATTGATCCACGAACTTTCGCCCATGCGGACTTGCACTAACGCGACTAAACTTTCCCACAAGCGCGCGCTGAAGAGCAACGCATGAGGCGCGATCTCGCGCAGGTTCTCTTGCACCGTTTCCGGAGATTCGGGGAAGTTGACCACCATGCCAACGCGCAAGTGAAACGATAGACCCAATCCGTTTTCGGTGATCCACGCCGGAGGCAGAAACGACAAGTATTCATCCGTCTCATAACGCGGGTCTACTTGCACTGTTTGATCACAAGTCGCCAGAAGATTGCGATGGCTGATCATCGCTCCTTTAGGTTGACCGGTGGTGCCAGAGGTGTAGCAGAAAATCGCCAGGTCATCTATGCCTCCCTCTGCCACAGATCGCTCGAACAATTCCGGTTGTTCAGAATTAAGTTGTTTTCCCAACGCTTGCACCGACTCGAAACTGATCAGCCATGAGTCAGAATAATTCCACAAGCCCTTCGCCTCCCAATAGATCACGCTGCGGACGGCGGGCACATTGGCGCGCACAGTCAGCAGTTTATCGCACTGTTCTTGATCTTTAGCGAAGACAAACGCCGCGTCGGAATGTTTAACAATGTATTCGATCTCCGGCGGGGTGCTGTCGGTGAAGATACCCACTGCCACGCCGCCACACGATTGAACCGCCAGTTGCGCCCAAAAGTATTGCGGGTCGTTGTCGCCGACGATGCAGACTTTCTCGCCGCGTTTCAATCCCAGACTCATCAATCCCAGTGCCAGATGTTGTACCTGTTCGTAAGATTGTCCCCAGGTGAATTCACGCCACAAGCCGCGATCTTTCTGGCGCATGGCAACTCGCTGTTTGCCAAATTTCTGGTGAGCGGCGATCAGACGCTTGGGCAGCGTATCTGCCTGTGCCATATCCATGTTATGCCGCCTCTCCCAGATAAGCCTTAATCACAGCCTCGTTATGGCGGATGTCGCTTGGCACGCCTTCGGCAATTTTCACTCCGAAGTCCAGCACCACCACCCGTTGGGCGATGTCCATCACCAAGCCCATGTCGTGTTCAATCAGCACCAACGTGGTGTTGCGTTGCTCATGCACATCCAGAATGAAGCGAGCCATATCTTCTTTTTCTTCTTGGTTCATTCCGGTCATCGGCTCGTCAAGCAACAACAGGCGCGGTTCCATCGCCAGCGCGCGACCCAACTCGACACGCTTACGCAAGCCGTGTGGCAGTGCGCCGACGACGGCTTTGCGGATATGTTCGATTTCTAGAAAGTCAATGATCTCTTCGACCATTGCCCGATGGGCAATGTCTTCGCGGTGAGCGGCGCCCCAATAGAGAAGGCACTGCAAAAAATTTGCGCGCATGTGGATGTGACGCGCCGACAGCAAGTTGTCCAGCACGCTCAATCCGGTGTAGAGGGCGGTGTTCTGAAAAGTTCGGGCGATGCCTAATGAGGCGATCTGGTGTGGCGGCGTGCGAGTCACCTCGTGTCCTTCAAAAGTGATCGCGCCTTGATCGGGGCGGTAAAATCCGTTGACGCAGTTGAGCAGAGACGTTTTGCCTGCGCCGTTGGGACCGATGATGGCGACGATTTCACCGGGGCGCACATCAAAGATCACATCATTCAGCGCCTGCAAGCCGCCGAAAGAAAGCGACACATTACGAACCGAAAGGTGGTTGTGGGGTTCGGGCATATTTTGTGGCACGCCGGATTGAGTTGAAGATGTGATAAAGAGATTATATGCGATATGAGAATTCGGGCAAGTGTTTGCGCAATGATGAAATCATTACTTGCCGGTGTAAACAACGCGCTGCATGGGAGTCCATGCAGCGCGTTGTTGTTTAATGTGCCACTAAGCAGCGCAGCGAAATTTTTACAGTCTCAAATACGAATCAGTGTAGATGACATGGTTCAACAACACTTGGCGTAAACAGTTCATGTTTCGCCTCAGTATTAGGGCAACGGTTACATTAAACATGCTGAGGATGTGAGTGAAACAGATTCACTATGGACTCCCGTTTCGAGTAAATTTTTAGGGTCAAAGTTGAATTAGGTGAGTTATGCTGGG